>CAIRSA010000576.1 GCA_903881085.1 uncultured Acidobacteriia bacterium | reverse complement strand
CCTTTTTGCGTAGAGACTCGAACCGAATTTCGAGACTGGTGCGAGAGCACAGGTCAAGTCTCATACACATCAGAATCTGATGAGGAGGTGTCTGGGGTTAACCCATCTGAGCCAATCGATGAAATTGAACTTGATTTGTTCAAAGAGTATTTGAGTCAAACCCCAACGTAACTCGCCGCCTTACGGGGTGTCCTCTATAGCAGGCACCAATATCAAACTACTCAAAAATGCTTAAAAATGCACGAAATCATCTGCCCCCACTGCTCCAAGGCCTTCAAAATTGATGAGACCGGTTATGCCGACATCCTCAAGCAGGTTCGCGACAGCGAGTTTGATCAACAACTGCACGATCGACTGGCGCTGGCTGAGAAAGAAAAAAACAACGCTGTTGAGCTGGCTAAGGCCAATCTGGTCAATGAGCTTCAACAATCAGCCTCTACCAAAGACGCCGCCATTCAGGACCTCAAAGCCCGGCTGCAAGCGGCTGAAGCACTGGCCAAAGCTGAGTTGACCAACGAACTGCAAAAAACAGCTGCCGCCAAAGAAGCAGAAATCCAATCCCTGAAAGCCCAGCTGGACGCCAAAGAAACCGCGCAAAAGCTGGCGATCAATGAGGCACTGAGCGCGGTTGAGAAGGAGCGCGATGCCCTGAAAGGCGACCTGGATCGGGCGGCCTTGGAAAAACAACTGGCCGCAAATGCGCTAAAGGAAAAATACGAAACGCAGATCAAAGACCGCGACGACGCCATCGAGCGCCTGCGGGACATGAAAGCGCGCTTGTCCACCAAGATGGTGGGCGAAACGCTGGAGCAGCATTGCGAGACCGAGTTCAACCGCCTGCGGGCCACAGCGTTCCAAAAAGCGTACTTTGAGAAAGACAACGACGCTAAGGGCGGCAGCAAGGGCGACTACATTTTTCGGGACAAGGACGACGCGGGCACTGAGATCGTGTCCATCATGTTCGAGATGAAAAACGAAAATGACACTACTGCCACCAAGAAGAAGAACGAGGAGTTTTTCAAGGAACTAGACAAGGACCGTACCGAGAAAGGCTGCGAGTACGCGGTATTGGTCTCACTGCTCGAGCCTGAGAGCGAGCTCTTCAACACGGGGATCGTGGATGTTTCGCACCGCTACGACAAGATGTACGTGGTGCGGCCCCAATTTTTCATACCCATCATAACGCTGCTTCGCAATGCGGCGATGAACTCGCTGAAGTACAAGTCTGAGCTTGCGGTAGTGAAGGCGCAGAACATCGACATCACAAATTTTGAAGGCAAGCTTGATGCGTTCAAGCAGGGCTTCGCGAGGAACTATGAACTCGCCTCCAATAGCTTTGCAGACGCAATCAAGGCAATTGAAAAGTCCATGGCTGATTTGCAAAAAACCAAGGATGCCCTGCTCAATTCAGAACGAAACCTTCGTTTGGCCAATGAAAAAGCTCAGGACGTCACCATCAAGAAGCTCACGCGTGGCAACCCGACGATGGCAGCTAAGTTTGCCGAGCTGAAGGTTGATGACTCGTTTGATGCTGTCTGACTTATTACTGTCAATGGCAACTGCTCAGCAATTGGGAGTTCAACTCTTTAGCCGTCAATTCTTCTACCTAGAAACGCGACTGGTGCCGCCTGCGTTAGTCAATATACGCACTTGCTCTCCCGCAAGAAACGGTCCTTCTTTTTCATCAATTTCTTGAACGATTGCGATTTCTGAGCCGTTTGTGAGCATGATGCTTAGTTCTTGACCTTTGAGCGTGTTGACTTTTTTGTCAATCATGCTTCCGGCCACACCACCGATCACCATTCCAACAATTGATGACGCGGCTGATTGATTAGATCCTGCTCGCCCGTTATTCGATCCAGCAATTCCTCCAAGTGCACCGCCGGCTAAAGCTCCTAAACTGGTTTGTTGAGGGGCCACATCTACATCTTTAACGGAAATCACTTTTCCGCGTT
>CAIRSA010000575.1 GCA_903881085.1 uncultured Acidobacteriia bacterium | reverse complement strand
TTGGCGGAAGGCGATAAGGCCCGCCACAAACCGCAGCTTGTGGCTTCCATCGCGCTGAAACTGGCCCGCCATGGCCGGAAACGAAAATTGCTCGAAGAAAATATGGAGACTCCAAAGTAAATGCAATCCTCAGTTAGCGTCGTGATTCTGGCCGCAGGCCTGGGCACGCGCATGAAGTCGAAGATGGCCAAAGTGCTGCATCGCGCCGGCGGCATGACGCTGGTGGAACAGGTGATCACTTCAGCGGCATCCATCGCGCCCAAGGAAAACATGGTTGTCGTCACCGGACATCAATCAGCCCGCGTGCAGGAACTCACGGCTCACACAGGTGTGAAGTATGCCGTTCAAACCGAACAGAAAGGCACGGGACACGCGCTGCTGTGCTGCCGCGAAAGCGTGCCGAAGAACGGCCTGCTGGTGGTGCTTTACGGCGATACACCGCTGATCTATGCCTCCACTTTGGAAGAGCTGATCAGCAAGCATGCCGCATCTGGCGCGGCGGCCACGGTACTGACCACCGTGCTAGAAAACCCTTATGGCTATGGCCGCATCATTCGCGACGGCGATGGAAACGTCGCCGCGATCGTGGAACAGAAGGCGGCAACCGCGGAACAAGCTGCAGTGCGCGAAATCAATTCCGGCATTTATTGTTTTGACTCCGCGCTGCTATGGAAGCACATCGATGAAATCGGCACCAACAACCCGGCCGGCGAATATTATCTGACCGATATCGTAGAGATCTTCCGCCGCGCAGGCTACAAAGTGGCTCCGATGCAGCTGGCCTCCGAAGAAGAACTTCTGGGCATCAACACCCGCGTGGAACTGGCTCAGGCAGACCGCATCTTGCGTAATCGCACTGTGCACCGGCTGATGCTCGAAGGCGTGACGATCGAACGGCCGGAGACTGTGACGATCGACGCGCAGGTGAAGATCGGGCGCGACACGATAGTGGGACCGTTCACGCAGATTTTGGGGTCCACGGTGATCGGCGAGGACTGCCGCATTGGATCGTACACCATTATTGAGAGCTCGCGCATTGAGGACAACGTGGAGGTCGGCTCTTACACCGTGATTGGAACGTCGGTTGTGGAATCTGGCGCCGTGGTTGGCCCGTTCGCTCGTCTGCGTCTGGATAATCACGTCAGCTCAGGCGCGCACGTCGGCAACTTCGTGGAACTGAAGAAGACGCGCATGGGCAAGGGCGCCAAGGCGAACCATCTGGCGTATCTGGGCGATTCGGTAATTGGATCGAAGGTCAACATCGGCGCCGGTACCATTACCTGCAACTACGACGGCAAGAAGAAACACCAGACACAAATTGGCGATGGGGCGTTTATTGGCAGCAATTCCACGTTGGTTGCCCCGATTCAGATTGGGGCTGGAAGTTATATTGGCGCCGCCTCGGTAATTACCAAGCCGGTGCCCGAAGGCGCGTTGGCCATAGGCCGGGCGCATCAGGTGGTGAAAGAAGGCTGGGTCAAAGCGAAAGAGGCGAAGGGCTGAGGCCCTTACTTCGTTTCCGCACGCACGATAATCCGCACGGCAACGTGGGCTTGCTCTTCTTCGGCATAGCCCACCGTTACCCTAACTTTGCTCTTCAGTGTTCCTTCGATCTTGGTTTCGGCGTTGATGACGAACGTGCGTTCTTCCGGATCGCGGTCCATCACTTCGCGCAGTACGGTCAGCTTGGTCTCGCTGAATTCAGTGACGGTCCCGGAGAAAAACGCCAGCTTCACTTCGTTTTCCGCTGGCTTGGGGATTTCTTGCCGCAGGGCAGACACATCGCCTGCCGCCAGAAACAAAAATAAAGCGCACAACACCATATATTCCAATAAGACTCATTAGCCAGTCAAAACGATACTCAAATCACAGATTAAAGTCTCTTCACAATACGAGCACAGGGTGGTAGACATACGGCAAAACGGCCTCCCCAATTGCAATCAGCGCGCCTTCTTCGGAAATGGCGCGGACAAACTGTGATCCTTGTAACGGGCGAAACGGATTCACGCGAAAGTCACGACCCTGGCGGATCTGCGCTTCGGTGATGGAATCAACGGGCTGTGCCGGAAATTCAGGCAGCAGTTCCGAGGCTGGAATCAGGGCTTCGCCGATGCGCCCTTCCGCCGATAGCGCGGCCAATTGTTCCAGGGTCCGGGCCTGCTCAAGCAGGAACGGTCCAGAGGACGTTCGCCGCAGCGCGCATAGATGAGCCCCGCATCCCAGCGCCTGCCCAAGGTCGTGAGCGATGCTGCGCAGATAGGTGCCGGAGGAACAGCGCACACTGACGCGCGCCTCACAGCCTTCCAGGCCCAACAGTTCCAGGGAGTGGATGGTGACGTTGACCGCCGCCAGGTTTACCGGCTTCTTCTTGCGCGCCAGTTCGTAGGCCGGAACGCCGCCGATCTTTTTCGCACTGACGGCCGGTGGAACTTGCTCAATCGGTCCGCGAAAGCTCTCCATCGCGGCAAGTAAAACATCCGCGGCCGGGCTCACTTCGTTAATCGGGGAGGTGGGTTCGCCTGTCGCGTCGTAACTGTCGGTGGAGTATCCGAAACGGATTACGCCTTCATAAGATTTTTCACTTAACCGGAAAAATTGCGCGAGGCGAGTCGCACGGCCGATTACCAGGGGCAACACACCTGTAGCCATGGGGTCGAGAGTGCCTAAATGCCCGATCTTTTTTGTGTTCGCCAGCCGCCGCATCTTGGCCACAACGTCGTGCGAGGTCCAGCCCATGGGCTTGTCTACTACGATTACTCCATCCATCTCTTATTAGTTTATGCGAAGTGAAAGTGTCAGCCGTGAAAATAAAGTTAGTTAGTTTTAGGGCAGGCGAATCGCCCGCCCTACCCTTCGACACTTCGGATGGCGCGTAGGTGGCGCAGGCAACCTGTCCGCCGTAGCCTTGGCGAAGGAGGATTCGCCTGTGCGAATGCTAACTCAAAAAACAGCATGATTGAAAAACCAGAGGCGTTGGATTGCCAATCTGCCCGACATCGGATGCGGTATAATAGGGGTTCCCCGTGATATCAGTCTCTAACGTTTCCATGCGCTACGGCGCCAAAGTCTTGTTTGAAGAAGTGTCCACCAGCTTTCTGGGCGAGCGCCGCTACGCGCTTACAGGCCCGAATGGCGCGGGTAAATCCACGTTCATGAAGCTGCTGACCGGCGAGCTCGACCCGCAAAAGGGCAACGTCATTCGCCCCAAAAAATTCGGCAAGCTGAGTCAGGATCAATTCGCCTTCGATAGCTATCGCGTGCTCGACACGGTGATCATGGGCAACAAGCCCCTCTGGGCCGCGCTCACTGAACGCGACGCGATCTACGAAAAGCCCGAGATGACAGACGATGACGGCATGCGTCTGGGCGAACTCGAAGGCATTGTTGGCGACGAAGACGGCTACACCGCCGAAAGCGACGCGGCGATTTTGCTGCAAGGTCTGGACGTGCCCGAAGAGTTGCACGAACGCAAGATGGGCGAACTGCAAGGCGGCCACAAAGTGCGCGTGCTGCTTGCGCAGGCACTGTTCGGACATCCCGCTGCGCTGCTTCTAGACGAACCGACGAACCACTTGGATCTTGAATCCATTCACTGGCTGGAAGAGTTTTTGATCCGTTATGACGGCACGCTGATCGTCATCTCGCACGATCGCCACTTTCTCAACAACGTCTGCACCCACACCGCCGACATCGATTACCAAACGATCATCACCTACCCCGGCGGCTATGATGACATGGTGCTGCAGAAGACCAAGATCCGCTCGCAGATCGAATCGCAGAACGCCCAGCGCGAAAAGAAGATCGCGCAGTTGAGCGAGTTCATCGCCCGCTTCTCGGCCGGTACGCGTTCCAGTCAGGTCACTTCGCGCAAGAAGGAAGTGGAGCGCCTGGCCACCTCCGATCTCGCCCGCTCCAACATTGCACGCCCCTTCATCCGCTTTGAAATGAAGCGCCCGTCGGGCAAGACCGCGTTGACGTTCAATGGCGTTACGAAGGCTTACGACGACAACAAAGTGATCACCGACTTCACCGCCAACGTACAGCGCGGCGACAAGGTTGGCTTGGTTGGCCGTAACGGCGTTGGTAAGACTACGCTGCTGAAAGCCCTTCTGAAGAACGCTCCTGGCGCCGATGAACCGCAGGCATCGCTCGATTCAGGTACGGTCGAATGGGGTCACGAAGCCTCCGTCGGTTATTTTTCACAGGACCATCGCGAATCGATTCCCGGAGGCACCACCGCTGTAGATTATCTGCATTCGTTCGATCCACAGGCTTCGAACGAAGAGCTGCGCGGCTTGCTCGGGCAGATGCTGTTCCAGGGCGAAGAAGGCTTGAAGCCTACGGACGCATTGTCCGGCGGCGAAGCGGCACGTTTGATCTTCTGCAAGCTTATGCTGCAGAAGCCGAACATCCTGATTCTCGACGAACCCACGAACCACTTGGATCTGGAATCGATCAACGCGTTGAATATTGCGCTTCAGAAATACGAAGGCGCGGTATTGTTGGTCACGCACGATGAAGATCTGCTGGAAGAAGTCGCCACACGCATCTGGCATTTCAAAGACGGCCAGATCGAAGACTTCAAGGGTACCTACGAAGAGTACAAGGCCGACCATCCGGAGTAAGCCGAGGTGACTCCGCACTTGCAAGCGCCTCGACAGCAAAGATCAGCGGATACAGTTTCTCAAAATACCAAAGCCGGGCGAAATAAAACCCTATCGGAGAAGGCGTCATCTGTGCGGCGCCTACAATCCACTCAACACCCCGTGCCAGCGCCTCTGCATTCAATCCACTTAGCGCACTGACCGCCAACGAAGTCTCTTCAATACTCGAGGCCAGCCCCTTGTCGCCGCCCCATCCACCGTCGGAGTTCTGTGCGCCCACCAACCACCCTGTCGCGCGGCGCACCGCATCCGAACCCGCGTCGACAACCTTCAGCGCACACAACACCCGCGCAGTTCCATACACCGGATTCTCATCGTTCGTGGCAAACTGATTACCGAACCATAAGGGCACCCAGGCGCCATCCTGGCGCTGCACGCGTTTCAAAAACGCCAGGGCCTTTGCCGAGGCCGCGTCGATTTCGGCGGGCATCAGTTCGCGCCAGGCGGCCCACGCCAGCAGTGCATGCGCCGAGATATCGGGACTGCTGCGATCGAACGGCAGCTTGCCCCAACCGCGGCAGAAGGTTGGAATCCCGCCATCGCGATTTTGCAGATCGATCAACCAGCGCAAGCCCGCCGCAGCTGCCTCTTTGTCCTTGCATCCAAGCTGCCGCAGCGCGATCAACGCGCCGGAGGTATCGTCGGCATCGGGCACGCCGCCGGGCAAGTCGGTCCACGCCCAGCCGCCGGGGTCGGCGTCGGTATAAGGATGGCGTACGCGGTACTGCTGCTTGAGCAGCCACGCGCAGATGACAGGACGGTCGGCGGCTGGCAATCTGTCGCGCAGCGCGTTCACGGAAAGCGTGGTCACCCACGTGGCAAGATTGGTATCGATCGGCCAGCTGCCATCTTCGCGCAGCGATGCTTCCAAAAACGCAATGCCCTTCCTCACCACCACATGATAGCCATAGCCCGCAGCCTGCATGCTGATGGACACGAAACTGGTGAGTGGCACGGCTTCGAGAAAGCCGCCGTTGACAGGCTGGATGTTCGTCAGCACACGCAGCGTGCGCGCCGAAGCAAGCAACCGGATCGGATTCCATCCGCCAGTGCTGCGAAAGCGAGCCTGGCCGATCGCGATCAACGCAGGCAGCGCATAGCTCACCACCGGCAGTTGCAACCAGCGGAACCACTTCTGTGGGCAAGCAGCGAGTTCGAAGGGAAGCTGTGGGACGATACGCCACGGCACGAGTCCGGCAACCGCAAGCACAGTCAGAATAGGCACGGAGAATGTTTGATCATTGCCATAGCGGACTGCGATGGCGTGCGCCAGGGGCTTCGGCTCTAGCGAACCGGCCGCTCGTTGCATGTAGCCGCGCACGCGCGTGGTGTCGCGGCCGGCGATGGTGAACGCGGCCCAACACAACGCCGTGGTGCTGATGTTGCTGATGCTGAGAACGGTATCGCCCCAGCCTCCGTCTTCGTTTTGAGTGCGTGTCAGCCAGTCAAGCCCTGCGTTGACCATCTGTAAGCGGCCGCCTGCGCGATGCAGCGTAATCACGGCTAATGCGGTCGACAGCGCGGAGCTCGACAGCTCGCCGGTCCAATGTCCATGCGGGCCGCGCTCGGCCAGCAGGCGTTCGACCAGTTGCTCAATCATAAGCTCAAATGGCCAAGCGCCAACAAACCGTAGTATGTGTATTCGCAGTCGGCGGCATCGTCCATCCAGTTGCCGTAGAACGCGCCCGTGTTGGTCCAAAGCGAGTCGACGAAATCGAGGCACGGCTCTTTGATCGCTTCAATAGACGCCTTCAGGCCGGACAAAGCATGCAGCGCCGTCGCCGTCGAAAGCAGATCGGGAATCGGTGCGAACGGGCCGGCGAAAAACCCACCCTCATCACGGCAGCGCGCCAACAACCACGGCGCGACATCGGCCGGAATCTCTTCGCCCAACTGCCGCAGCAGTGTTGCCGCAGCGGCGGTGGAAGGCGTTAGCCCCATGTCCTGCTCCGGCTGATTGGAGTAGCCGCCATCTTCCGCACGCAAGCGCTTCAAGCTGCGCACGAGTCCTTCAGCATCGGGGATTTCCAACCGTAAATCCTGATACGCAGCGGCCACCATGAACGAACCGTAGGCCGTCGCTTCGTCTGTATCGAGTTGCGTGTTGTAGCCGCCGCCACGGATGCGAAACGATTCCAACCGTTTCGTTACAGCCTCGTAATCTAATGGAATCGCCGCCACGCCGCATACGCTGGCCCAGCAACGAATCAGGCAGCAGAGGTGAATCAGATCGAGCCCCGCGCCGTTGCCAAACTCACGCAGGTACGAGGCTGTTTTCTCAGGAATCGCGGCCCCCAGGGCGATCAAGCCCTCCAGGCCAAACACGGTGTAGTAGATATCGCTATCGCCCGAGCGGTTAATAAACCCGCCGTTCGGATGCAATTGTGAGCGCAGAAACCCTTCGACCAGCGCGGCCGAATCACCCAACTGCTTCGGCGACAGGCGCGCGATTTGCAGCATTTCGAGTCTCAAACTCACGGCACCAACCCTTAATCTCGACTTGGAATATCTTGCCCACAACGCGCCGCAGCAAGCCCTTCAAACTGGGGTTATCGAGCGCGGGCAGTGAGCGGATCGCTTCTTCTTTGTATGCTTCGAGCAGTTCGCGACAGCGTGTTTCGCTGAGTTCGGAAACCATCAGCGGCGAGGCCTGTGCATGGCGTGTCCACACACGTTCCAGTACGGCCTTGCGCTCGCCCTTGGCCTTTTCGTAGGCGATGGCAAGCGGCAGCGAAGGACGTGTGTCGCTCATCGACATGTCTTCGATGTCATCGCGGATTTGGTAAGCAATACCCAGCGCGTCGCTGTACTTGCTCAGCACCTGCATCAATTCGTCATCGGCGCCGGCCAACGCCGCGCCAACATGCAACGAAACTTCAAACGCCGGGGCCGTCTTCTGGCGGAAAATCTCCAGCACTTCAAGCGACGAAAGCGGCTTGGGATTGCGCATCCACGTCAATTCCGCGCCTTGTCCCATGCACAATTGGCGATGCCCAACGGAGGCCGCGCGCATCATGCGCGACATCGCTTCCGGCGGTGCACCAGAAGTGGCGATCAAACGATAGCCTTCGCCGACAAGCAGATCGCCGCAGTTCAGCGCCACCGGCACACCGTACTCGACATGCAATGCGCTTTCGCCATAACGCTCGGCGTCGTCGTCTTCAATATCATCGTGAATCAGCGAAGCCTTGTGGAAGCATTCCATCGCCACGGCCAGCTTCTTCAAAGAATCAGGAATCGGGGCTTCGGTATCTGACTGCAACGCCTTCCACGCACACACGCTCAAGAATGGACGCCAGCGCTTCCCTGCCCTGGTCAACCATTCGCGAGAGATGCGTTCGGTTTCGCCCATGGCCGGACCGCCAAAGATCACATCGAGCGCGGCAGGTTCAAACCACGACTGCACTTCGCGCCGCAGCGAATCCAGATCCATGCGGCGCGTCTGATCCTCGCCGCTCAAGTGGATCACATCCCACACCCATTCAATGTCGATCCCGGTGTCTTTGCAGTCATCCTGCAGCAGCGGTATGGCAATCCCAGGAATCGCAGCCGACTCCATGTAGGGAACAGCTTTCTCCAGCACAGAGAGGCAACTAACGCCCACAATCGCGTCGATCTTGCCGGTCTGAATCAGCGCCATCACCAGGGCCGAACCTTCAGCCACCAGCACGGCGTAGCCCAACTTTTCCGCCTCTTCCTGCAGATCCTGAATGGTGCACAGGCCGCACTGCTTGCACAGCAGGCCGAAGTCATCGAACGGCGCAGGGCACTTGTCTTCAATGCGCAGGCACTTGGGCAATAGCAACAGGCGGCGCTCGTAAGGCACCGTTGCCAGTTGCTCGCGCCATACCTCGTTGCTCAATAAAACGGCCGCGTAATCGGTGTAGATCGGATCGATGCCAGCGAGCCGCACAACCTCTTCCGAGCCCAGACGCAACTCATCCAACACCAGCGGAGCAACCAGCCGCGATGAATTCGCCGCCACATAATCGGCGATAAACCGCTTCAGGCTCTCACGCTCGGCGCGAGTCTGCGGTATGTTTTCCTGCGGCTTGCGACTCGCCATAATGGGAATCGCTTTGGGCACAGATAGTATCTGAATCGGCATCTGCATCGTATCTTGCTCCCGCGGGTTAAGTGTAAGCGCCAAACCCAAAAAACCAATGTTTCTTTGCGAACCGGTACATCCAGTTGTCCTCCGGGACAACGTTGTCCGGATCGTGCTGGCTTGTGCGCGGCTCCAACTGCACCAGTTCCGACATGGCACTCTGGCGTGTCGTCGTATCGCGCGCTCCGTACTTGACCACCAGGTCCTTCACCAAATCGGGTCTCTCCAGCATGACACATCCGCGGGTGGCTTTTGCGGCCGTCTCGCGAAAGTCCTGCAGGAACTTCGACTGGACCATGGAATCATATAAACTCGGCCCGTCGTGAATGGTTTCTTTGGCGAACTGAATAATCGGGCACGGCTCAATATCGCCGTAGGGGCTGATGTGATGGCTGACGCCGGTGGCCATGGGGCAGAGCGCCTCGCCCTTGTCGTCCCAATAGGCATCCACGATCGCGATGGGCAACTTCGACCGCATCGCCACCATGAATTTGCGAACCTTCAGAACCTGGTCAGGCCGCAGCGCCAGATGCGAGGCCGGCTTCGGACCCACCACGCGATACGTATGGAACCAGCAATAATGCACGCCCATCTTGATGAGCTTGTTAAGCCACGCTTCCGAAACTAAGTCGATGTTAGTCTGGCACACGCTGGTGGCCACGCCTACAATCAACTTATTGCGACGGCAATTTTCAATACCTGCCAGCGTTTTGCTCAGTACATTCAGACGGCCACGGCGTTCGTCGCTGACAATCTCGCTGCCTTCCACGCTGATCAAGGGAGTAACATTGCCGACCTCACGTAACCGCTTGGCCACAGCATCGGTGATCATCTGCCCATTCGTAAAGACCTGGAAGTAACAATCGGGATGCGCGGCGAAAATGTCCATTAACTGCGGATGCAGAAACGGCTCGCCGCCAAGAATACCGAAGAAGCTGTTGCCATGTGCTTTGGCATCATTGATCAGCTTGTTCATGTCTTCCAGCTTGATGTGATCGCCTTCGCCTTCCACGTCAACCCAGCATCCCTGGCAACGTAAGTTGCAGTTAGAGATGACGGAGATGAAAAGGAACGGCGGAAAGTGAATCCCCTGTTTCAGGCGCTTCTTATACAACTCGACCGACCGCACCCCCTTATAACCGAAGTTATAAGCGAATTTGAACAACAAGCGCGGGTCCGCTTCGGTCAACATGCGCCTTGCAAATTGAATCATCATGATGCACTACCCGGCTGCGCCGCCAGCGCCGCTTCTGCCCGTGCTTTTGCCGCTTCCGCCTTGGCGCGGATCTCATTTACGCTCGGCAACGCCGCGAACACTTCCGCCGGTATGTCCATCTCCTTTTGAATCTTACTTAAACAGTTTAGCCGTTCTTTCAACGCGCGATCTTCATCGCGTTCTTTGGAAAATCGCGATTTGGCTTTGGCGCTGCGGTCGCGCAGTGCGGAATAAATGTCGCCGCCCAGCAGCGTCGAAATGTCGACCTTCATGGCTTCGCGCCGCATGTCGTCGGCCTGGATTTCACCGCCATGAATCGGCCCGTGTTTGTACTTGGGAAACAGAATCGCCACTTCCGGACAGACGCGCGAGCAGGCCGGGCATTCGGTCTTGCAGTTGGATTGGTTCTGCACCTGAATCTTGCCGTCTTTAGTGACGCCGTAAACATCAAACAGGCAGAAGCTGAGGCACTGCATGCAGTTCGTGCAGCGATTGAAATCGATTACGGGAAACCAAGGCTTCCACTTGCCGGGTGCCGGCAGAGCGGCCTCTTCTCGCACCGCGTCGACAATCTGCGAAACCTCTACCGACGCCAGCCCCTCGATGCTTCGGAAGCGCAGCGGCTTGTTCGTATCTGTGTCCGCTGGCGGCTGCGCTTCGAACCGGCCGAGCACCACGGTTGTGCTCGCGGCAGGCAGGTTCGCCATGTTGCTCGCCCGCACCGAACTTACGGCATAGCCTTTTTCCAGCAGCGAGCGGAACATTTCGCCGCGCGATTCCGCGGCCAATGGCATGGCGCCCGTGCCTTCGTAAACGACGACTTGAACGCCCATTATTCGGCCCCCAGGATAGAATGCAAAATGGTTTCGGCAGTTTGTTCGCGCATGTTCAGCACCTCGAGTCCAGTTTCAGGCAGCGGCGTCCCAGCCGCCGAAAACAGCCACTTCACGGCACGCGGATAGCAGGCGACAATCTGCACCGGCTCTTCGTTTGAAACCAGTGACGCCAGCCGCGGGTCCTTATTTGCCGACATCTCACACAGGTCGGGCACCGCTTCGAATTCGCGGTCCGATGCGGCAAGCGTGGCCAGCACCTCTTGCTTCACATCGTTTGGAACCACCCGGGCATACGCGCAATGGCAGTAAAGTACGCGCTTGCTCATCGATGCGCCATCCGGTAGGTGGGCTCCGGCTTACCTGGCCGGAAGAACTCTACGTGCTTCAACTCGGTTTCACAGCCGCAGGCCGCCAGCGCGTCCAACACGCTCTGCCGCAATAGTTCGGGCTCGGCTTCGGCGCGGAGATTGATCAGCAATTCGCCAGCGTCGAGCGCGGATTTTAACGAGTGTGACATTTCGGCAGTGCCGTCGCTGCGAACCAGGTTCAATACACCGATGTCGCCGCCATCTTCTTCCGGCACCAACGTCATTTTCAGATGCGCGATCTCCACGCCTTCGAGCGCCTTGCGCGTGTTCGCCGCTATGCCCCGCAGCAGCTCATTGCCATCGACATCTTGCGCAGTGCGAATCGTCACCGAAACGTTCAGCCATCCTAACAGCGCTTCGCCCTCGGCATAGATTTGGTAATCGACGTCGGGCACGGATTCGGCCTGCAACTCTTCCGCCGTCATGCGGGTGAGCCAAGCGTCCAAGCCCTGTTCCGCGCGCGCCGAAATACGCACCACATCGGCCTGCGGATAGGCCTTGCGCAACGCTGCTTCCAGGCGATCCTGCCGCGCGGCATCCAACAGATCGCATTTATTGATAACGATGACTTCAGCCTCTTCCAACTGCTTGCCGTAAACGTACAGAACCTTCGGCGAGAAGCTGTTCCCCGCGGCCAAACCCAGAATTCGTTCGGCGCGGATCGGATCGATCAACACGCTCAACGGCGCAACGCGGAAATCGTCGCCATAGATCTTCTTCAACGGAAAACTGACCGCCGCCACAAGATCCGTGCAGCTGCCCACTGGCTCGGCGATAAACACATCGGGCCGCGTCTCCGTCGACAACCTCTCCGATGCGTCCACCAGCGAATTGAAGCGGCAGCAGAAGCAGCCGCCGGTGATCTCTTCCACTGCAAACTCGCCGTTCGAGAGCACCACGGAATCGACAAGGCCCACGCTTTGGTCGTTGGTGATCAGGCCCACGGTCTTACCGGCGCGCGTCAGCATGCGGGCTAGCTTCAAGATGGCGGTGGTCTTACCCGCACCCAGAAACCCGCCGATCATCAAATATTGCGACTTGCTCATTTCTCTCCGCTCTCGTGCCGCGTGTCCAACATTTTATCTATTGTCGCATCAAGAATCGACACATAACCATGGACGTCCACCGCATCTGGTTCCGCCCGACCCTGCACTTCGTACAACCAGCCGTTGCCATAAGGGTCAGACTCCAGCAGCGTGATGTCGTCCTTCAGTGCCGGATTGACTTGTCCGAACGCCCCTTCGGCAACGGAATAGATTTCGCTGACGGCCTTGAAACCCTCAATCCAGCCGATCTTGTCGCCAATCGTAATCCGGGCCCCCGAGGCCGGCTCCACTTGGAACTCGACAATATCCCCCAGCATACGAGATGCAAATTTCGTGAATCCGATTCGCCAATTTCCGGGTTCATTTTCGAGCAGCCAATAATGCGACCGCGTGTACAGCCGGTCCATGGGCAATCTGGTGCCAAACCGCACCCTCTTGTAAGCAAGCAAACTCACGCTCTCCGTAACGCCTCCACCATCGCCGCCGTGTCCGGCATCTCTGTCATATGGCACCACGAAAACCGAATCGCCGACGCCGACCGGTTGGCCGGCAGCACGTAGCTGCACGTGTACGAAGCCGACGAGCACGCCGCCCCGCTACTGACGGCCACAATATCTTCCCATGCCTGCATGATCGTGTCAGACTCGAACCCCGGGATCGAGACATTCAGTATAAACGGAAGCAGGCGGTCGAGGTCACCGTTCACCAGCGGCTTCAATGGCTCAAGCCCATCCAGAAGCCTCTGCCGAAACGCGAGACCATCCGCCCATCGATTAGCCGTCCATCGTACCGCGGCCTCACCCAGCCCAGCGATCAGCGCCACCGGCAGCGTGCCCGGACGCAGCCCGCGCTCCTGCCCGCCGCCAAAGGTCAGCGGTGCCAGCGGCGCACGTTCCCGTCCGCGACGCCGCGAAATCAGAGCGCCCACGCCCTTCGGTCCACAGATTTTGTGCCCGCTGATGCTGATCAGATCGATCCTTTCATTCTTCAGTGCTTTCGGTTCCCGTGCAAAACCCTGCGCTGCATCCACGTGGAAGAAGACGGACTTCGCGGCTAAACGTTCCGCAATCTCTTCAACCGGTTGAATCACGCCGGTCTCGTTGTTCACATGCATCACAGAAACCAGCAGCGTGTCATCGTTCACCGCCGCCGCCACAGCCTCCGCATCGACAAAGCCGCCCTTCCCCGGTGGCACCATGGTCACGCGAAACCCACGTTTGGCGAGCGCCTCCATCGGCTCCAGCACGGCGCGGTGCTCAATACTACTGCTGACCAGATGCATTCTGCTCGTGCGCCGGCCCTCTTCGGCTAAGCCCAGAATTGCCAGATTGTTACTTTCCGTCGCGCCGCTTGTGAAAAAGACGTCGCCACGATGCGCGGCGGTTACCGCCGCCACCTGATCGCGCGCCCGCTCAACCGCTTTGCGCGCCTCGTTGCCGAATCCATGCGACCGGCTGCTGGCGTTGCCGAACTCGTCACGCATGTAGCGCAGACACACCTCGAGCACATGGGGATCCATCGGGGAAGAGGCAGCGCAATCAAGGTAAACGGGCATGCTAACTCCCTACAATGCCTGATACGCTACTCCAGAGTCAATTAATTAGGGTCAGAGACCACTGACGCTAATTAACACCGATACGCTACTCTAGAGTCAATGAGAGGTTTTCTATGGGGTGCCCCCCCGATACCGCGCCGGGCTTCGCAGGCGATTGAAGTTTTGGAGCCCCAAAATGAGGAACCGATTGAACTGCCGCGGTTCCGCCCAGCCATGGAGCTGTATGAAAGTCAGGAACTGCGGGTTGTACTGGGGCGATCCTGCAGCGCCGAGCGTGATGTCCACATGGAGACGTGTGCCGCTGAGCGGGTGGCGGTGGTGCGTAGGGAGTCGGGCGGTGGAACGATACTTTTGGGCCCCGGATGCCTAGTCTACTCAGTGCACATATCACTTCAAGAACATCCGGCATACACAAGCATCGAAAGAAGTTACGAGCTACTATTAGGGGAATTGATCCGTGTCCTGGATCTACCGGACCTGACCATCGAAGGCTCCGACGTGTTCTACCAGGGACGCAAGTTCTCAGGCAACGCCCAGCGCCGCACCCGCAACCACCTGTTGCACCACGGCACCATTCTCTACGAAACGTTCGACCTGACCGACATTGAGCGCCTGCTCTGCGAACCCGCGCGCCAACCAGCGCACAGGAACGGCAAAACGCACGCCCAATTCCTTACGAAACTTCCACTTACGAAAGAAGAGTTAACCAAGCGCCTGAAGAGCTACTCGCCGCCCATCTGATCTTCCCATTCGCGTTCCAGCATGCGCGAATACTCGCCCGATGCGTAAAGATCGAATGTGAAGTTCACTGCGCGAATCTCACTGAATGCATGCAGCATCTGGCGGCACGCGAACATGTGATCGGCAAACCGGTAATAATTGCGGATGAATTCGTCGCTGAGCTGATCGCGAGTCGGCGCTTCCGCAAACACGGAATTCAACCCAACCGCGCGGGTAAAGATCGCCTTATAATCGGCCACGCCCCACTTCTTCAGCTTCTCACGCACTGCGTCCGGCGGATCCTCGATCAAGTAGGCAGCAAAACTCTGCGCCTTCACTCCCGCATTGATCAACGCTTCGTCGCGCTCAACCACATCCATGCACTGATCGATCCAGCGCAACAGATCCTTACCGACGTAATACAACATGCGGATCTCACAGAACCGCCCGTCGAGCAGCTTTCTATCAAGTTGATCGGCGGAAAACTCGCTGTTCGGTAACAGCCCTTGAATCATCATGCTCGCGCGAGAACTCTCAACCAGTTTGTTCGGCCCTGCGGCGTCCGAAAAGGGGTGAAGAATCAGCGGGGGCAGCTTGTAGATCTTGGCGGGAGAAATCGTCGCTAGTTGCATGTCCTTAGTTAGTCTAATCGTCCGATTCCATCAAAACCAATAGACCAAATATCCTTGTATTCAGTGTGACGCCCTATTTGCGCTTGGTCAATAGTACCTTCACCGTCACAGTTTCCGCGCCGCGCAGAACTTTCACCTCAACTTCGTCACCAGGCTTCTTGCTACGCAACGCGTAGGTGAAGTCGTACAGGTTCAAAATCTCTTTCCCATCGAACCAAACCAGGATGTCTTTCGCCTTCAACCCGGCCTTATCGGCCGGCGATCCGGCGCGCACATCTGCAAACCGCACGCCCTTTGGGGGCTCGGAAAAATCAGGAATACTGCCGAAATCAGGCCCATATCCGCCACCGCCGCCGCTGCCGCTATCGCCCGCCGCCCCATGCGCACCCATCTGCGGCGGCGCAACTTTCACATAGAGCGGACGCGCGCCCGCAGCCAGCTTCTCAGTTAACTCGGACACGAATGCCAGCATCTTCGTTGCGTCTCCGGCGTTGATCTTGTCCCAGGTGTCGCTCGGCTTATGATAATCGGCATGCAGCCCGGAAAAGAAAAATAGGACCGGAACCTGCCCTGCCGTGAACGAAGTATGATCGCTCGACCCATACCCGGCCTGCTCGGAAATATCGTACTCCAGCGTGGAATGCGGCTTCGCATCCTCCACCAGCTTCTTCAGCGTCGAGCCCGTGCCCGAACCAGCAAGGAAAACCTTGCCATCGCGGATCCGCCCGATCATGTCCATATTGATCATCGCCACCGCCTTCTCAATCGGCAGGATGGGATGGTTCACGTAATAACCCGACCCCAGCAACCCATGCTCCTCGCCAGCAAATGCCATGAACAAAATGCCTCGCTCCATCTTCGGCTTGTGCGAAAAGTACCGCGCCAGCTCGATCACGCCTGCCGTGCCCGAGGCATTGTCATCCGCGCCAAGATGCGGCGTGCCGGCCATCGCCGGAGCCATGGAAAACTGCTCGCCCAGACCAAGATGATCGTAATGCGCACCGATCACCACGTACTCATCGGTCTTGCCCGGCAGATACGCCAGCACGTTGTGCACCGTCTTCACCTTGCGCGCGATGTCCACCGTCAGGTCAGCTTCAACCGACTCCGGCAGCGCGAACGAGCGTGGCTTCAAGTCCTTATCGATGGCTTCTTGAATCTCGCGCAGCGTCTTTCCCGAAGCCTTGAACCAGCCCTCGGCCAGATCGGCCTTGATCATCGCAAACGGAATGCCGGCATTGTCCGGCCCAGCCGAACTGCCAAATTTCTCGAGCGTGGAACTCGAAAGGTCGGTCAGCAGAATCACCGCCTTCGCGCCATGCATGCGCGCGTTGATGGCCTTCGAATCGAACTGCGAATGGCGCGTGTAGTTCTTGCCCGCGAACACGCTCTTTTCGTCGTATTCCTGCGGCTCGCGCCGGAAGATCACTACGATCTTGTCCTTTACATCGAGACCCGCGTAATCGTCGTAATTATACTCAGGCGCAGTAATGCCGTAGCCGGCAAACACCATCTGCCCAGCCGCGTGGCCCGACGACGAAAAATTCAGAGGCACGAAGTCTTCTTCAAACTTCAGCACGGTCTTCAAACCGGCCTTCACCGTCAACCGGTTCTTGCTGCCCAGTTCCGCCTTGGTGGTCACCTGAAAAGCTTGAAACATCGAATCGCCCACCGGCTTCAGCCCGAACGCCTTAAACTGCTTGGCGATATAGTGGCTCGCCGTTTCCAGCTCCGGCATGCCATCGCCGCGTCCGCGCAACTTCTCCGAAGCCAGATACTTCACATGCTCCAGATACTTCGCCGGTTCCAGATCCGCGGCCAACAGACTGCCGGCCAAAGCCAGGCCGCCGGCGATAAAAACTTTCCGATTCATCATTTACTTAACCAGCGACGGCAACGCAATCGTGCAGCCGCAATCTTCCCCGGCGTTCTTCGCCGTCTTTTGATACTTGATCTCAGAGTCAATCACCTGCTTCAGCATCTCCCACTGCAGGCTGCCAGACACCTTGCGGCCATTGATATACATGGTTGGCGTGGAGTTCACGCCCAGCGAGCGGCCCTCTTCCTGGCTCCGCTCCACTTCTTTTTCCGTCGCCTTTTGATCGATGCAGGTTGTCAGCTTCAGCGAGTCCAGTTCCTTCGTTGCCGCCCAAGCCTGTACAATGCTCTTCAGATTCGCCAGGTTGATCTCGCCCTGTTTATCAAAAATGGAATCGTGATAATCCCAAAACTTCTGCGAATCCTGCTGGAACACGCAACGACCTGCAATGGCAGCCGACTTCGCCCAATCGTGCAGCTGCTCAAGCGGGAAATCCTTGAAATACAACCGCACCTCTTTCGGATACGTCTTGATCAGGTTTTCGCGCAGCAGCTTCGCCTCGGCGCGGCAGAACGAGCACTGGAAGTCGCTATACATCACGATCACCACCGGAGCGCCCGGAGTACCCAAGTTTGCCGAGGTAAAATCAGCCTTGATCTTGTCCAGATTCTGCTTGAACGGGTTCGCTTTGCCGTCAAACACCGTGCCGCGGACGATCTTCTGTCCATCGGGCGACACATAAAAGACCTCCTCCTGCGTCACATTGTTGGCCGAGCCTTTGACGTCGTACTCGACGAATCCAGTCAGCGGAGCGGGCTTCGCATCGCTCACTTCCACATTGATTTGCGGGCCCCAGGCCAGTGTCTGGCGCACATAAGCTTCAAACGTCGTCTTGTCTTTGGCCGACTTCAACTGTGCGAATGCAAGAGCGGTGGTAAATCCAATACAAAGCAACAGGCGCATAATCCATTATTCTAGCGTGGATTGGATGCGTCGCCGCATTAGTACTAAACAAACATGGGCCCTGGTACTGACTAGCCAACAACCCCCTGACTTTCCATTAGCATTTGGAATAAGCTAGCGATACATATGATTCGCTATTCCTTAATCCTCATGTTCGGGCTATCCAGCCTGCTTTCGGCGCAAACCTCGTTCACTGCCAAGGGACAGGTTCGGCACTTCGCCCCCGGCGCCTCCGCGCCCTCCCAAATTGCGAATCACCTGGTGGCCCACCGCGCCGACGGTTCCATCGTGCGCGTAACCGATGTCACCTCACCATCTGGGGAACTGGGCCAAGCCATCGAGATCATCGATCTCTCCCGCCGCCAGCACATCCGCGTAGAACCCTTCACCGCTTCAAAGACCACCTCTGCCATCTCACCCGCCGAGGCACTGCTGCACCAAATGGCCGCCGGTGCCTGCAAGCAGGCATCGACGAACCCCGACATGCAATCCAACCGCCTCGGCCGCAATGTCGTGCTGGTGATCCGCAACCAACCCGATTCCCCCGTTACTCAATCCAATTGGGTAGCCCCTGAACTCAACTGCACGGCATTGGACTCCACTATCACCACCACCGATGGTAGCCACGCCGACCGCGTGATTCTAAACCTCGACACAGCCGAACCCGCCACACAGTTGTTCCAGTTGCCTGAGGGCTTAACCGAGCGCACCGCCGAAGAAACGGCCCAGGCATTCCTGCAAAAATACAGGTCATTCGCCGAGCCTCTACGACCTTAAGGGTGATCCTTCAGCCGATGTTGGGCAGATTGGCAATCCAATGTCGCTTACATTGGAGGTTTTGTGGCGCAGGCACTTTTGCCTGCCGTCTCGACATTCGTGTCGAGACGTTTTCCTCTGGGCTTTGTTGCTAATGCAAGTATTCGTGTATTTCGAAGGCGTTACGAACACGGCGAGACGAGTCTCGACGCGGCAGACATGAGTGTCTGCGCCACAAGAGCATCGGCACCTACAATGGTGGGTTCTGGTCAATGTAAGCGACATTGGATTGGCAATCTGCGGCCGATTGGTAATCGGCATTCCGGGGCTAACTTAGCGCCTATGGCCAATTCGCCTGCCTCACCACTAAATATCCTGAGAATTCTCCGCCCCGTCTCCCACTATCACCAGGAAGGGAGTATCCCAATGTACGGCATGGTGAATCGCGCGATCGAAGAGATGGTCATCTCCGCCCACGGCGCGGAGGTCTGGGAACAGATCAAACAAAAGGCCAACGTAGATGAAGACGTCTTCGTCAGCACGGAAGGCTACCCCGACGCCATGACTTACTCCCTGGTGGGTGCCGCCAGCGAGGTGCTTCAAACCCCCGCCCCGGTAATTCTCGAAGCGTTCGGTAAACACTGGATCCTGCGCACCGCCCAGGAAGGCTATGGCGACATGATGGCGGCCGGTGGCAAGACGCTGCGTGAATTCCTCGTCAACCTGCCCGACTTCCACTCCCGCGTCAGCATGGTGCTGCCACATCTGGCCCCGCCAAGGTTCTACTGCAGCCTCCTCGAAGAACACTCCGTTCACGTTCATTATCAATCCCATAGGGCTGGCTTAGCGCCGTTTGTCACGGGCCTGTTTAAAGGCCTTGGCGAACGGTTCGCGACTGCTGTCGAGATCGAGCAAATTGCCGATAAGACAGCAGGAGCCGATCACGATGAGTTTGTCGTCCGCTGGTAAGTCGCCCACTCGCGCCACACCGCTTCCCGAACTCCATCTTGACCACCGCCAGGTGGCCAGCCTGTTTCCCTTCCATCTGGTCTTCGATCAGACAATGTGCATTCGTCAGATTGGCCCCTCCATGCACAGCATCCTGCCCGATCTCGAACTGGGCACAGCCTTCGAGGCTTACTTCGAATTGCAGCGGCCTTCGATTCAACCTACCTACCAGGCGATTGAGGCCAACCGTGGATCCTTGTTCATCATTTTGAGCAGTCAACGCCGTCTGCGATTCCGCGGCCAGATGGTGCTTCTACCTGGCCAACATCGCATTGCACTACTTTGCTCTCCTTGGCTGCCCGATCAAGGCGAATTACTTTCCACCGGTCTCACCTTCGAAGACTTTCCCCTGCACGATTCCATGCCTGAATTTCTTCAAGTGGTCCAGGCCCAGCGGCTGGGGATGGAGGATCTGCGCCGCCTGTCAGCCAAATTGCGAGAGCAGCGTGAGGCTTTGCGGGAATCCAACCGCAAGCTCACGGAACAGTCCAGCGAAGCTCGAAAGCTGGCGCTGATCGCCGCGCGCACGGACAATGGAGTGGTGGTTACCGATGCCATGGGTTGTGTGGAATGGGTCAACGAAGGCTTTGTCCACACTACCGGCTACACGCTGGACGAAGTCCGCGGCAGAAAGCCAGGCGAGTTGTTGCAGGGCCCGGAAACCGATGCCGCTTCCGTCGCGCTCATGCAGCAGAGGTTGCGCGCAGGCGAAGGCTTCCAGAGTGAGCTCATCAATTACCGCAAGAATGGGACAAAATACTGGGTGTCTATTGAAGTGCAGCCAATCCGCGGCGACAACGGCGAAATCGTCAACTACATGGGGATCGAAAGCGACATCACGGCCCGCAAGGAGGCGGAGCGCCGCAAAGATCTGGCGCACGCCGTTTCCGATATCCTGGCCGAATCTGCAGACCCAGAGCAGGCACTGCAGAAGATCCTCCACCGAATTATGGAGTCGTTCGGCTACAGTTTTGGAGCGGTGTGGCGGATTGAGGAATCGCAGGCCGTGTTGCGAACGGTGACGGTGCTTTCCGCCGAAGGCGCAGCCGCCAACCACATGGAGAAAACGACACGTTTACTATTTCTCCGTCGTGGCGCTGGTTTACCCGGCAAGGTCTGGGCGGAAAACAAGGCCATCTACCTCGAAGACTGGGCCGCCGGGGGCGAGCACCTCAGAAGAGAAGCGGCCGAACACGACGGCCTATCCAGTGCCATTGCATTTCCCATCCAGGTGGCTGGAGCGGCCTTTGGGGTGATGGAGTTCCACAACAGGCGCCGCGAAAAGCCCGATGACGAATTGCTAAAAACACTCACGGCGCTAGGGAATCAAACCGGCCAGTTTCTTGACCGGAATGACGCCGAACAAGAGCGCCGCCGCTTGGTATCGCTGCTCAAATCTACTTTTGAATCCACGCAGGACGGCGTTCTCGTCGCCGGCCTCAACGGGCAGTTTCTATCCTGGAACCAGCGCTTTCTTGAACTTTGGGGACTGGAACATAACCCGCCCTTGCCGGGCGCAGGACGAGAGGGGGTCCTAAGCCGCGCAAAGCACCTGCTGCCGAATCCAAACGAGTTTGTCCGCCGCGTCGAGTGGTGGTATCGCAACCCGGAAAAATCCGGAATCGATCTCATCCCTTTCACCGACGGGCGCGTTCTGGAACGCGCCACCCAACCGCAGCAGTCCGAAGCCGGACTCATCGGGCGCGTGTGGAACTACCGCGACGTCACCCAGCGCTGGCTGGCGGAAAAAGCGTTGCGCGAAAGTGAGGAACGCTATCGCGTCATCTCGTCCACCGCTTCTGACGGAATCACCAGCGTGAACCGCCTCAACTCTATCCTGTTTGCTAATGGCGCCGCCGAGCGCATGTTTGGCTTTGCTCACGGCGAGCTGATCGGCAAGAATCTTTATGAGTTGATGGACACCGGTTTTGACGATCTGGATCCGAAAGGCCTGATGCGAGTAGTGCGTGGAGGCCTAATCAATGCCAGACCTAAAGCCACGGAAGTGAAAGGCCGCCGCCGCAACGGTCAGGAGTTTCCTCTGGAGGTCACCTTCGGCAAGGCGCATATACAAGGCCAGCGGGTGCTGACTGGCGTGCTGCGCGACGTCACCGAACGCCATGAAGCTGAGACAAAACTACAGAACGCCCTCAAAACACTGCGCATCGCCATCCGCGAGGCGGAATCCGCCAACCGCGCCAAAAGTGACTTTCTAGCCAGCATCAGCCACGAACTGCGAACGCCGCTAAACTCCATCGCCGGACTTTCCGACCTGCTGCGCTCAGCGCATCTCAGCGAAGACCAGCAGGACATGGTGAACACCATTTGGGCCAGTTCCGAACTGCTGTTGCACCTGATCAACGACCTGCTCGACGTATCGAAGATCGAATTCGGCGAAGTCGATCTGATGCAGACCGAATTCGACCTCATCGCAATCTGCGAACATGCCATTGAAGTGGTGAAACCACGCGCCATGGGCAAAGGTCTGGCGATGGCACTAGCCATCAGAGGAGAAATGCCTCCGCTGTTTTTAGGCGACGGCAATCGCATCCGGCAGATCCTCATCAACCTGCTTGGCAATGGCGTCAAATTCACCCCAGGCGGCTCGGTAACGATTGGCATGGACTGGACGCCCAGCGGCGCCGATTGTGCCGAGATCATATTGGAAGTACAGGATACCGGAATCGGCATTCAGCCGGAAGAGTTGGGAAAGATCTTCGAAAAATTCTATCGTGTCGATTCCCGCGACGTGAAGCGTGTGGCAGGCACTGGTCTCGGGCTCAGCATTTCCCGCAAGCTCGCTCAGGCCATGGGCGGCAGCCTCAACGTCTCCAGCATCCCGAATGCCGGCTCCTGTTTCCGGCTCCAACTGAAAGTGCCATGCGGCGGGCCGCTGCCCGCAAGCAACCCGCCTGCAAGGTTCGCGATTGTCTTGTGTTCACTGGAACGCAAGCCGCTGCTTTGCGCTGCGTGGCAATCGGTGGATCTGGCAGTTATCCATTGCGCCGATGCAGCGGCCGTGCTCAGCCACCTATCGGCCGCTAAACCTTGCCAAACGCTTCTGGTTGACAGCGGGTCGATCCGTCTGACCCGGCACGAAGCCGCGCGGCTGTACGACAGTCTGCAGGCCAAATCGATTGGTGCGGTTTGGATCAAACCCATTGGCGACGCCGCACGAACGTGCGAACTTGCTGGCGCGACGGAGATCGACTTCCCGCTCACCCCATCGAAAATGCGCCGCGCTTTGCGGACGGAAGCGGGCACGTCGATTCCACGCGAACCCAACGCGGAGCTACAAAAATCGCTGTTGGCCCTCGAAAATGCTGTCTCGGCGCGAGTCCTGATGGTGGAAGACAATCCAGACAGCGCAGCCTATGCCAAGCGTGTGCTCGACCTGGGCGGCCACCGCTCCACGCTCGCCGCCACCATGCAGGCAGCAATTGATGCCGCCTGCGATGAGGTTTATGACGTGATCTTCATGGATGTAATGCTGCCCGATGGTAACGGCTTCGATGCCGCCAACCGCATCCGGGAATTTGATAAGGCGCAGGGCCGCACACATGTCCCGATTATCGCCCTCACCGCCCACGCTTTGGAAGATTACCGCCAGCAGGCTCTTGAGGCGGGCATGGACGACTATCTGACCAAACCGATTCGCAAAGAGACGCTTACGGCTGCGATCGCCAAATGGGGGCCAAAATCCGCCCCGCCACCCGCTGCGGCGGAACCCGCGGTCGCGATGGTAGATGACGACATCGCAGACCTGATCCCTAAATACCTGGCGCGCGCAAACAACGATGTATCCGCTGCGGAAACGCTGCTTGCCCAAAACAACTTCGCGGAACTGCGCAAAATCGGCCACAACTTCAAAGGCTCGGGCGGAGGCTTCGGCTTCCCCGAGATCAGCCGTTGGGGCAAGATGCTTGAGGCCGCCAGTCAAAGCGCCGACGCCATCGGCGCCAACCAGGCCTTAGCCGGCCTGCGCACTTATCTGACCGATGTCCGCTGGGAAATAAAACCCGGGGACGGAGGGGACGGACCGCATTGACACCCACTGCAGCACGCCTCGCAGGTGGATCGACCCAGCCGAAGTGTCTTCCCATCTGGCGTGGTTCGCCAATCCTGGGTTAGCGAACATCAAAAACACCTCCCTAATCTCCGCGCTACGTCTTGGCCCCGAAGGTGCGCTCAATTGAGGCGAGGTAGGCCTCGGCAAGGGCGACGAACTCGGCAACGCTAACTTCAATCGGGTCCCCAGGCTTGCACTTCAGGATAGACTTGGCGACATCGAATCTAATAGTCTTGTTGGCGGCAAGGACTCCATCGTTCTCAAGGATCGAATCGCACAGCATTCGTACCTGATTCATCGGATTCCCGTCTTTGCCTTCTATTGTTCGGCTGCGATGGACGAAGCAACGATCCAGCATGACGATCAGGCTGCTAGTGAACAATCGCTCAAACACCTCAGTTCCAGCGTTTCCTTTCCCGTTACCCTTGTTCGCGGATGCTTTCACGGCCTGAAACGCCGCCACTTCCCGCTCGACCATTTTCCTGCATCTGGCAATGTAAACACTGTCATACTGATTTACACTCAACATTTGCCCTCCTCCCTTTATCTGACTTACTTGACGGGTCCCTTATCGTTCCGCTTCTAAGTAGCGCAGTTCGAACTTTTGCCAATGATCGCGATCGGCAACAAGTTCCACACGCGCAATCTTGCCATCGCGCATTGCAAAAGTGAAAACCACGCGAGGTTCTCCGCCGTGCGACCACACCAGCCCAGCCACGCCATCGATAAGCGCCAGTCGCGCTGCCAGAGCCCGGCCTTTGAACGTCGCTGCGACCGCAGCTGCTCCACGCACTTCAGGCGACGAGCCCATTCGGACCGCGACGGGATCTGCTGCGAGCACCACGTCGGGTGCCAAAAGTTCCAATAACCCAAGGAGATTGCCGTCGCGCGAGGCAGCAAGGAATGCCTCGACAAGCTTTCTTTGTCTAACCCGGTCGCCGGCCTCATCCTTTCTCTGCTGGCGTACTTGCCTGCGGGCGCGACTGGCAAGTTGCCGTGCCGCCGCGGGCGACTTGCCGACGACGCGGGCAACTTCTTCAAACGAAAAATCGAACAGATCATGAAGCACCAGCGCCACCCTTGCGTCTGGCGCAAGGGAGTCAAGCACTACCGTCAGAGCCAAGCCCACCGATTCCGCAAGCACGAGTTCGTCTTCCGCATTAGGCTCGACCGCTTCCGTCCCTTCCTCCGGCTCGGTCATCTCAGGGTCAAGCTCGTCTTCACGACGTGATTTTCGCGACCGAAGAATATCCAGACAGATGCGGGCCACAATTTTGGTCAACCAGCCCCGCAGGTTGACGACGTCTGACGTGTCCGACCTGTTCAGGCGCACCCACGTCTCCTGCACAGCGTCCTCGGCATCCTCTCGATTGCCGAGCATCCGGTACGCAACCGAGGCTAAGTGGCTTCGGTTTTCCTCAAAACGGGAAGCAAACGAGGGTTCAGTCATCAATGTTTACGCCTCCCGTTGAACGGATTCGATTCCGCAAATGGCCGTGTCAGTTATGCCCGGGAACACCTGTTGAGCGAGGACGCCGACAACACGCTCTGCCGGCCGCAGCGCCCAAGATGCAAGAGTTAACAGCGCGAACATTCCTGTCAGGATAACATGCCACGCCGCCGATCCGGCCACCAGGTGCGATGCAGCCGCCCCGGTCATGTTGAAGAAGACTCCGGCATAGACCCACTCCTTCAAACGGGGCAACCTGGGAGCCAGTATTGCGGCGCCCCCAAGGACTTTCCAGAATCCAATAATTTGAAGGAAATAGGGCGGATACCCCAGCAAACGCATGCCTGCGACCGTCTCTGGACGCAGGCTGAGTTCTCCCATTCCACCGCTCAGCAACACGGCGGCCAGAAGACAGGTTGAACTCCAGTAGGCAATCCTTTTTGTCACGCAATTTCTCCTTTCTGTTGAGCCCCCCCCTACCGCAAGGCCCACATAAGCATGACGGACCGGCCCGTCGCAGTGTGACAAAGCCCACTGCAGAATACTGCAATGAGTGACTGCGGCTAACGATTTTCGCGATTGCGCGGCTGACGGAGTTGCGATGAAATACGCAGGCCGTGTCATGCCTGTGTCTATTTTGAGTTGACAACGAGCGCGAATCAGCTGGCTGTGGATTTCTCTTGACTAATAACCACTTTGTAATATAACCTTTTAGTTATGCGAAATCTTGACGCCACGTTCTCAGCACTTAGCGACGCAACGCGCCGGGCAATTCTCTCACGCCTTGCGACCGGCGAAGCAACCGTGATGGAACTGGCTCGGCCGTTCGCCATGAGCCAGCCAGCGGTCTCGCGGCACCTTCGAGTGCTGGAAGAAGCAGGACTCATTACGCGCCGGGTCGATGGGGCCAAACGTCATTGCCGGTTGGCCGCACACAGTATTTCTGAAATCGATCAGTGGTTGGATGTGTTGCGCAAGGCCCTGGAGAAAAACTATGACCGGCTGGATAGAGTTTTAGCATTCCAAGCCCAAGTACGAAAGGAAAATCCTTGATATGACCAAGATGACGATTAAGGCCGAAGGCGACAGATACGTCGTCGTGACGCGACACTTCGCAGCCTCCCCGGAAGCTGTCTACCGCGCTCACACAGAACCAGCAATTATCCAGCAATGGCTGCTCGGCCCGGACGGCTGGACCATGCCTGTCTGCGTGAGCGAGGTTCGACCAGGTGGTAGCATTCGCTATGAATGGTCCAACGGGAATGGAAGAGGATTCTACTTGACCGGCGAGTACCTGGCTCTGGAACCGTTTCGCCGCATCGTTCACATTGAGCGAATGCACATGCCCGGCCCCACGCCCGACAATGAAGTCGAAACCATCTTTGAAGCGGATGGCGCCGGGACGCTGATGACAATGCGCATGACGTTGCCTGATGCCCAAACGCGCGAAGGAATGCTGGCATCCGGCATGGAGCACGGCATGGAAGCAAGCTACGTCCGGCTCGAAACTATGATTTAGCGAAATCCGATGGCACCGGAAGGTTGTAACGCGTTCTGCGCGCCATCCCCGCCCGTGCTTGACCCGGCGCGCCCATCAACCGAATCGAAATGCAAACCGAATCAGCTCGAAAACTGCGTTGAGGACTTCATGCGTTGGCGCCTAAACAACAAAAGCGGCCCGGTTGGGCCGCCATATGATTGCCTATAAATGATTTGGTGCGGATGAAAGGACTTGAACCTTCACACCCTTGCGAGTACTAGTACCTGAAACTAGCGCGTCTGCCAATTCCGCCACATCCGCACAACTACTGGGCTTCAACCATTCTCGCAATTGAAACACTCAGTGTCAAACTTTCCGCACGAATTAATGCGGATTTGTTTGCGTCGGCGCGGGCGGCGCGCCGGTGCGGACTTCCAGCACCAACTGCATCACCAGCGTCTCAATCTGGTCGCGCACCTGACGGTAAATGCCTTCGTTTAAACCGATCGGATCGGCCACCTGCCACAGCCGCCAACGCGGCGCAATCTTGCTCGGCAGCGGATAACCGCTCAGGTTCACCACGATGTCGAACTTCACCCCGTTCCACATGTTGATGTCCTTCGGAAACTGGTCATCGATGGCAATGTTTTTTTCAAGCATCACAGACCGCGTCAACGGCGGCAGCGACATCGCGGGACTCAACCCCGCGCTCGCCGGCGCGATCACATCGCTGCCGTAAACCCGCGCAAAACCCTCCGCCATCTGGCTCCGGCACGCGTTGCCTACGCATACAAACAAAACTGATTTCTTGGCCACTATTCTAGTTTAGCTACAAACCGCTGCTGAGTCACGCCCGGAGCACTTCCCATTTTGGTTGATAATAGGAGCATGGCAAGTCTACCAACGCCTCGCATCACGGAAGAAGAGTATCTGCAGATCGAACGTGCAGCCGATTATAAGAGCGAGTTTGCCGACGGCGAGATGTTTGCAATGTCGGGCGGAACGCTATCACACTCGCAACTCGCGTTAAACTGGGGTTTTGAGCTCAAGTTGAGGCTTCGTGGGCGGGAGTGTTTCGTATACAACTCCGATGCAAGGATACGGACTCCCCGCAGCGGTTCGTACGTCTATCCAGATGTCTCGGTTGTATGCGGTCAACCAAAGACTCATCAATCCTCCGACGACATTCTGACCAATCCTATCGTGGTTATCGAAGTGTTATCCCCGTCAACAGAGGGTTATGATCGTGGCAAGAAGTTCGGACTGTATCGCGAGATCGAATCCCTGCAGGACTACATTCTGGTTCACACGGACTCGATTCATGTCGAGCACTTCTCCCGCCAGCCCGGCAGTTGGCTCTACCGGGAATGCGAAGGCGTGGAGAGTATCGTTTCCATCGCGTCGATCGGCTGCGATGTGCGGTTGGGCGATGCGTACGAAGGCATACCCGGCCTGCCGGCTGCCTAGCTTTGACGTAGGGTTGATAATAGAACCATGGCCAGTCTACCGACACCACGCATCAACGAAGAAGAATATCTGCAGATCGAACGTGCAGCCGAGTACAAGAGTGAGTTTGTTGACGGCGACATCTTTGCACTGTCAGGCGGATCGCTCGTGCATTCAAGGCTCGCTCTCAAATGGGGGTCTGAGCTCGATTTGAAGCTGCGTGGGCGAAACTGTTCTGTCTACAACTCGGATGCAAGGGTACGGACTAACCGCAGTGGTTCCTACGTCTATCCGGATGTCTCGGTGGTTTGCGGGCAGCCAACGACCCATCAAGCCTCCGACGACATTCTGATCAATCCCATCGCGGTGATCGAAGTGTTGTCGCCTTCGACAGCGGACTATGATCGCGGAAAGAAATTTGGACTCTATCGCGAGATCGAATCGCTGCAGGACTACATCCTGGTGCACACCGGCTCGATTCATGTGGAGCACTTCTCCCGCCAGCCCGGCAGTTGGCTGTTCCGTGAATACTCCGGCGCGGAGAGTGTTGTATCCATCGCATCGATCGGCTGCGACGTGCTTTTGGGCGATGTGTACGAAGGCATCCCCGGCCTGGCCGCGGACTAACTGAGTTTCGCCAGGAACAGCTTCTGCACCCGGGTGTCCTTGGTCAATTCCGGATGAAACGTAGCTACCAGATGCCGGCCCTGCTCGGCCAGCACCGGGTCGCCGTTGTACTCAGCCAGCACGCGCACGCCTTCCCCCACGCGGCGAATGATCGGCGCACGAATGAATACGGCTTCCAGATCCTCGCCATCGAGTGCAATCGATGTTACGCGCGAATCCAATTGCCGCCCATAGGCATTACGCTGTACGCCGATGTCCATCAGCCCGAGCGATTCCTGGCTCGGGTTGATCACATCGCGGGCCAGCAGAATCGCGCCGGCGCACGTGCCAAAGATCGGCTTCTTGTCGCCGAATGCTTTCAAATCGTCGAACAGGTTCTCAATACGGAGCAGCTTGAGCATGGTTGTGCTTTCGCCGCCCGGAATCACAAGGCCGTCAACGGAGGCCAACTGGGCCGCCGTGCGAACTTCCACCGCCTCGGCGCCGGCCGCAGCCAGCGCCTTGCAGTGTGCTTCGAAATCGCCTTGCAGTGCAAGAACTCCTACGCGCGCCATTTACCAGCCCCTGGTCTGCATCAGATCTGATTCGGCGAGCTTGGAGATATCAAGACCGGGCATGCCGATGCCCAACTCGTCGCTGGCTTCGAGTAACTTCGCCGGATCGTTGAAGTAAGTGGCGGCCTTCACAATCGCCTTGGCGCGCATCTCCGGATCATTCGATTTGAAGATACCCGAGCCAACAAACACAGCCTCAGCGCCCAACTGCATCACCAGCGCCGCATCGGCCGGCGTAGCAATGCCGCCCGCGGAGAAGTTCGGTACCGGCAGCCGGCCGTTCTTCGCTACCCACTGAACGAGTTCCAGCGGAGCCATCAGAATCTTCGATTGGTGGACGAGCTCTTCTTCACCCATCACGGTGAGTTGCTTCATCTCTTTCACGATGGTGCGGATGTGGCGAACCGCTTCTACGATGTTGCCCGAACCCGCTTCGCCCTTGGTGCGGATCATCGCCGCGCCTTCGGAGATGCGCCGCAGTGCTTCGCCAAGGTTGCGCGCGCCGCATACGAACGGGACTTTGAAGCCCTTTTTATCGATGTGGTGTTCTTCGTCAGCCGGAGTCAGCACTTCGCTCTCATCGATGTAGTCGACTTCCAGGATTTCCAGAATCCGCGCTTCGGTGAAGTGGCCGATGCGAGCTTTGGCCATAACTGGAATGCTCACCGTGGCCATGATCTCTTTGATCTTCGAGATCGGCGCCATGCGCGCCACGCCGCCATCGCGGCGAATATCGGAAGGTACGCGCTCCAGCGCCATCACTGCGCAAGCGCCGGCTTTTTCGGCGATCAGTGCCTGTTCGGCGTTAGTGACGTCCATGATAACGCCACCCTTCAACATTTCAGCCAAACCAATTTTCAAGCGAAATTCATCGGTTAAAATCATCTTGTCCTGTCTCCTTAGTTACTCAATCTCTTAGACGACCACCGGCTCGGAGTCGAATTTACTCCGCTGTCGGTCGTGCTCCAAACCTTCTGCGAATACCCGGCCCAGAATGGCGAGGCCCGCGTGGATCCGTTCGGGCTCAAGGCCCGCGAAACTCAAGCGCAGACATTGCGCGGCCGGTCGCGTCACGGCGAAATGGCTTCCTGGCAGATAACTTACTCCGCGGCTTAGCGCCTGCGGCAACAACTTACTCGCATCCAAAGGGTCCGGCAGCCGCACCCACACATTCATGCCGCCCTGTGGCTGCGTGAACGTACTTCCCTTGGGAAGGTGCCGTTCACACGCATCGATCACCGCATGCAATCGTTTCAATCCGGCTTCGAAAACCTGTTGATGATGCCCGTTCAACCGGCCGCTTTCGGCGAATCGCAACAGCACCGCTTGCGACAGTTGATCGGTATGCAGATCGCACCACTGTTTAGCCTCGGCAAGGCGTGCAATCATGCGCCGCGGACCGATGATCCAACCGACGCGCAAGCCTGGAAAAGCGATCTTCGAGAAGCTTCCGAGCAAGAGAGTGGAGGCCGAATCATCCAACGATTTGATGGTCGGCAGATGCTCGCCCTCATAGCGCAAAGACCCATAAATATTGTTCTCCACCACCGTCATGCCGAACGCATTGGCCTGGCGAAGCACAGCCAAGCGCGCCGGAACCGGCATCGTAGCTCCGGTCGGATTCTGAAAATTCGGAGTAACGACGAGTAACTTCGGCCGGTCGCGCGGCAGAAAGCGCTCCAACGCATCGAGATCAATACCGTCATAATGGACCGGCACACCGGTCACGCGCGCGCGCTGAAATACATTGCGCACACCTGCATAAACAGGGTCTTCGATCATCACCGAATCAGAATCGTTGGCGATGAACACGCGCTGAATCAGATCGAGTGCCTGCTGGCAACCGTTGGTGATCAGGATGTCATCATCGTCTTTGGCATTTCCGTTTTTTTGAGATTCTTCCAGTAAGTAACGGCGTAACGGCGGGTAACCACTGGGGGAACCAAGTTGTAAGATGTCGATCGCTTCCGGCGACGCCAACACTTCCTGGCACGTGGCGCGAAACGCGTCGAGCGGAAACAACTCTTTGCTGGGACGAGAACTTTGGAAACTGATTTCCGCTTCCGGCGCAGAACTCGAAGCCGACTTACTGGAGAGCGCCGGACGGGCGGAAATGTAAGTTCCCTTCCCGACCATACTCTTGATGAGACCTTCGTTTTCGAGCAGTTCGTAGGCTGCAGAAACCGTCGTCCGGTTCAGTCCAATCAGGCCAGCCAATTCCCGGGTGGGTGGTATACGCTCGCCGACCACCAGGATGCCTTTTTCGATCCCACTTTTGATCCAGACATAGACCTGGCGGTATAATGCCTGGCCCGAATGGGTGTCGAGGATTGGATGATCAAAAAAGCTTGACATCATCCACAGCATACCATATTGGATGATGTCAATTCTTGGACCGCGCAAAACGGAGCCTGCGCGCATGGCGCTTGGCCCTTTGCGCACTCAAGCTCCTACTTTTCCGGCTTCATTACTGCGATGTATTCGAGATTCCGGTAGTGCTGTTTGTAGTCGAGACCGAAACCGACCACGAAGCGATCGGGAATTTCGAAGCAGCGGTACTCCACAGGCACCTGCGCGAGGCGGCGCTCGGTGCGATCAAGCAGAGTGACGATGCCGATGGAATTGGGCCCGCGTCCGGCGAGAGTCTGTAGCAGATATCGCAGGGTGAGGCCGGTATCGACGATGTCTTCGACGATCAACACGTCCTCGCCTTCGATGCCTTCGTCGAGATCTTTCGCAATGCGAACGTAGCCGGGTGAACGGGCCATGTTGGTGAAGCTGGAAAGCGAAAGAAAATCGATCTTCACGGGAATGGTGATTTCGCGCGCCAACGCGGTGAGAAAGAACACGGAACCCTTCAACACGCCGACCAACTTCAAGTCCTTACCGGCATACCGATCGGAGATCTCAGCGGCAACTTCTTTGATGCGCGCGGCGATCTGCTGCTTGGTGAACAGCACGCGTTCGAGTTCAGGAACAGTTGTCATGATGCGCTGCCCAGCCCGTATTTGAAGACCAGATTCTGAATGTCCTTCTGGTAGAACACCTGAATATTTAAATGCGGATAAATGGAGCGCAGCAACTTCACCTTACGGTTTTTGCGGGTCACAAGCGATTGTTTCATGGTTGTGAGTTCGATGTACAGGTCCTGTTCCGGCAGATAGAAATCAGGCGTGAACGAGACGAGCGGCTTGCCATCGGCATCCCACTGCACGGGGAAGCTACGCGGCTCGTACTCCCAGGCGATGCGATAGAAATCGAGCAGGTTGGCGAAGATCTCTTCGCTTGGATGCGAGAACTGCACCTGCTTGAGGGCGACGCCCGCCGGGGGCCGCACGCCATGCCGGGCCAGCGCCAGACGCACTTGAAACTGAATCTGCGATTCGGCGTTGATGGAGAGCAGGCCGTGTTCGATAAGCCCGCGCTCCGTGGCCGCGGCTACAACGACGGCGGCGACTGGATCAGAATCGAACTGTTGCGAATTGATTAGGAGGTCGAAGGATTCCGGCGGCACAAGGGCTCGGCCGAGTTTGCGTTTGCGGTCTTCGGTGAGTTGCGATTCCAGCTGTTGCAACAGCTGTTTGGCAGCGGGGCGTTCCAAACGGTGATCGAGCATCAGATAGCCGATGCGCTGTGCGGCCGGTGCGATGATGCCCACGCGCAGCACTCCGGGAAAGTTCTTGAAGAGCGATTCGGCATGAGGCGCAACGATCACCAGCGAATGCTGCGTGGCCAGGCGGGCAAGAAGCGATTTGATGACGAGCAGGCAGGCCTTGTCAGGGATTGCGGTTTCGGCTCCGAACTCATCCGCGATCATCGCACGCAGCCGGGCTTCTGTGATGAGTTGAAACTTCAGTCGTTGAGCAACGAGCCGCGCAACCTCTTCGTGCCGGCAGCCACAGAGGCCGCTTACGGTGATCAGGGCCATTCGATTCATGATAGCGTAGCGGGCGGTGTGAAAAATAATTTTGCAAGGAGTGCAAAAAATCCGGGACCACTGCGCCTGTGTTGATGTGGACGGAGCGAAACTGCAACCCGTATCCAACATCAATTAGAGGATAACGACAATGAACGAACAACAGAATTTGAACCAGACGCAGAATGAAGAAGTAACCATAGAAGAGCAGGAACTGGAAGTGATTGCTGCCGCATTCCATGTACGCACTGGCCTGCGCGCAGGCATCACGCCCTGCGTCTAATGCTCGACGCGAACATTCAGTCATTCCTTCGGAGCTCGCGTGACGCGGCTTCGAAGGAGGCCGCGCTGCGGTCCGCAGATGCTTACGCGGACCTTGGCGCGCAGAGTCTGCAGTACGGGCTGAACATCTCTGAAGATACTTGGAGAGCGACGTTTCGTACGCGAAATGCCCAGGTACTGGTGCGTCAGATGATGCGTCAAGGCATGGTGGAAGCGATGGAACTGACGCCCCCGCCGCAAATGGATCACTTGCTGTGGAGCAAAGTGGAGGCGCTCAACCTGGAGCCGGTCACCATGCAGTTGGTCAATTTCTGCGGATGGAGCGAGCCTCGCGCGCGGGCTGCAGAGCGGCGCTACCGGCGCTTCTATTTTCTGAAAGCGCTGTTTCCGGGCAAATCGGCGTCACCTTCCGATGAGATCGATCAATACTGGCATCAGCACATTATCAACACGGCGAAATACGCGATCGATTGCATGAACGTGGCGGGTGTGTTTTTGCACCACGACTTCCTTTCACCCGATGATCCGGTGGATGCGAAAACACTTGAGAAGTTGCGCCTGGAAACATGGATCGCCTACGAATTACTGTTCGACGAGCCTTACGAAGAAACCCTCGGCGAGGCTTTTTTGCAGCGCTGGCCCAATGCATGAAATGATTCAGTGCTACGCTAACATTCTATGAGCTACTGGCGACTCTTGACCTTTGTTTTGGCTTGCGGGACTGGCTTGGGGGCCACTGCCGCAGAGTTTCTTCAGTCGATACGCAGTGGCGATAGCGCGGCAATCCGCGCCTTCGCAAAAGACAAGGCGAACCTTGCGCTGGCTGACGACAAGGGCACGACTCCGCTACAGTATGCGGCGGCAATTGGAAATCTGGAAGGCTTCCGCCTTGTGCTCGATGCAGGGGCGAACGTCAACGCGAAAGATGGTAATGAGGCCACACCGCTGCATTGGGCAGCTTGCGATCCGAATCGCGTGCGGTTGCTGCTGGAACACCGCGCGGATGTGAATGCGAAGACCAAACTGGGGCGAACGCCTCTGTTGGTGGCGACATCGTGCACATCGGCCTATGAGTCAGTAAAGATGCTGATCGCCAAGGGTGCGGACGTGAATGCCGCAGAGCCGCAGCAGGGCACAACTCCGCTAATCAACGCTGCGGGTTTCGGCGGTCCGCGCATGGTGAACCTGTTGTTGGACGCGGGCGCGAAGCCGGATGTGGCGGATATGGCCGGCACCACTCCGCTGCAGAATGCAGTGGGCTACAACGATGTGAAACTGGTGCGCAGGCTGCTCGATGCAGGCGCAAAGGTCAATTCGAAGAATTCATTCGCGGGCAAGGTTCGCAACGGCGATATTGCGTTGAAGCAATTGACGCCGCTGATGAACGCCGCTCCGTTCGGCACACCGGAAATAATTCAGGTGCTGCTTGACGCGGGGGCGGATGTGAAGATGCGCGATGTACGCGGCATGACTCCGTTGATGATGGCGGTGGCCAGCGATAATCAGGACGCACGCGTGGTGAAGCTGCTGATTGAGCGCGGTTCCGACGCGAATGCGAAAGCGGAAAACGGCGAGACGGTGATGGACTGGGCACGTAAGTTCAATGATCCGGCGGTGATTGCGGCGTTGGAAAAGGCCGGCGCGAAGCCGAGTGCTATAGAGCCTGCACCGAAGCGAAAGTCTGCACCGCTGGATGATCCGAAGGCCGCGGCCGCGTTAAGCGTGAAGCTGATCGAATCGAGTGCGCAAACCTTCTTCAAGAATAGCGGCTGCGTGGGCTGCCATCATCAGCCGATGGCGACGATGGCGATGCGCGCGGCACGTGCGGGCGGCGTCGCGACAGATGCGAAGGTGGAAGAGGAGCAGTACAAATCGATTTCCACTCTAACCTTAAATCCAGCGCGGCTGCTATTGATGCAAGCGGGCGGTGGCGGGCTGGATAATGTTGCGAACAACATTCTGGGCTTGGGCGACGAAAAGTTGAAGGCGGGGATGGTAAGCGACAGCGCGGCGGCGTTGGTTGCGGCGCGGCAGAAGGCCGATGGCAGTTGGTTCGAGTCACGCACGACTTCGCGGGCGCCGATGCAGGAGTCGGATATTACGGTGGCTGCAAATTGCATCCGCGTGATGCGGCTTTACACGATTCCTGCACGGAGCGAGGAGTTCGCAGGCCGTATCGCGAAGGCGCGGGCTTGGCTGGAGGCGGCGAAGCCGCAGCAGGTTTATGAGCAGGCCGATCGGCTATTGGGTCTGTCTTGGGGCGGAGCTGTTCCGGCAAAGATTCGGCAGGCGGCCATCGATCTGATGAAAGAGCAGCGGGCCGATGGCGGCTGGGCGCAGCGCAAGCATCTGGAGAGCGACGCGTATGCGACGGGCCTGGTGCTGCGGGCGCTGCGGATGAGCGGACAGTTGCAGACTTCCGATGCGTCGTATCGGAGTGCGGTCAGCTACCTGTTGCGGACGCAGATGGAGGATGGTTCCTGGTACGTGCGCAGCCGGGCGATGAAGTTGCAGCCGTATTTTCAGTCGGGGTTTCCGTACGATCACGACCAGTGGATTTCGTATACCGCGACGGCGTATGCGGTGACGGCCCTGGCAGCGGCGGAGCGGCCGGTGGTGGCGTTACGCTGATGGTGGCTCTCGCAATTTATTTGTAGGCTTGTAGCCGGAAACCTTGGTACTTTGCGCGCATGGCCAGGCTGATTCCCAGAGGGCCGACGACAAGACAGCGGATCCACAGAGCCATAGAATTGAGCTGCCCGATGACGCCCTATGTGAACCAGCCAACGCCGTAGCTGAGTAAAGTCGAGGTAACCACCAGGAGCAGGAATTGCGGGGTGAAGATCCAGAACCAGATGTGCAAGGCTTCCCTCATGGAGAGATTCCGGCTTGGGTATTCATGGTCACGAATCATGTACAGGCGGAAAGAGCGGTAGTTCTTGGTCACCAGACGGCGTGAGAAGACGGCCTGGATCGCAAAATAGACCGCGGAACCAGCCACCGTGAGGACAGCGATGTTGTCCGCGGCTGCAGCCGGGGAGATAACGATTGCGGCGAGCAATGCAAACAGCATTCCCCCCACCCACGACGGCCAGAAGAGCGTCCAGAAGGCGATGATATTCTGTCCCCAGTGGAGCGTGATCGGCTGCTGTGGATATTGCGAAGGCTTGCCTGTGGCGAAGTCATGCCCGCAGTCGCATGCAGAGGCTTCGATGGGGTTCAGTAGGCCGCAAGTGGGGCAGTTCATCCAATGTTCAGATTAACACCAAGCAGTATTAGTGAGAGCCTAGTTGATTAAGTCCGCCCAGGGGTCCCCCGTCGGTGGCGGCGCTTGAGGGGCCGGGACGACAGGCGATGTTGGCGCAGCGGGGACGGGGACCAATTGAGTAGCAGTCGGAGCCGGTTTCGGTCCATCGCAAACAGCAACTGCCGCTGAGATCCGAGGCAACAGGGATTTCGCATCACGTTCATATTGGGATCCGCCCTTGCCACGGACCAACTGCTTAAGCCACGACTCGGCACGGCGGAGCAGTTCACATTTACGCCGGTCATCGGGGTCCAACGCGAGCGCACAGCGTGCCATCAGCAAGTGGCCGCTTCCCAAACTCGTATCTTGAGCGAGGGCAGAAAGAAGCGGCGTGATGGCGTCGGATGGTTTTCCCTGTTCAAAGTAAATGCCTGCCAGTCGCAAACCGGCATTCGGATCGGGAAGCGCGGCGGTGAGTTGCTTGACGGCATCGTCAAACCGGCCATACACAGGATTTGCATACAACGATCCCAAGAGCACCGCGCAACGTGTGTTATTGGTGTCGAGGTTTTGTACGTCGAGCAGTAACCTCTCCGTGCGCGTTGGCCAATTCGCATCAAGGGACCCCTTCCTTTCCAAGTACAACTCGGCGAGGTTCAGATTCGCTTCGACGAAACAAGGCAGGAATGTGAGAGCACGCCGGTAATGAATGCGAGCATCATGTGGGGAATCCAGCATGGCTTCCAATTGTGCCAGAGCATTTAACGTTACCGCCATCACCACAGTAAATTCTGCCCCCGGCACGTCGGCCCTTTTGGCAATCGCAGTTTCAATGTCGTTTAGTAGATCGAGGCAAAGCTTTTTGGCATACTCCAGCTTTTTGGCTTGCTCCGACTCTTGTTTGGCGCCAATTCGCTGCTGCCTGCGCCTGTTGCGGTAGTAGCGGACAGCAATTGTTGCGAGTTTGCCGCTCGATGCCATGAATTTCAAATCCGGCTCGAGTTTGTCTATCTTCAGAATCTCATCCATCATATTGATGACAATTTGAGAAATATCTTTGTCATCTGTTTTCTGAAGAGCTGCTGCGCGGTTGTAAGCCACCACCGCATGATATTCCGGAGGTAAATATGGTCCTTTTTCGAGCTCCTCAAATTGCGTAGCGGCAAGCGCGTTCAGGCCGAGGTTCCGCATTGCCGTGCCCAGGTTTAATCGCGCCAGCCAATTGCGTGGATCCTCCTCCGCGGATTGCTGAAAGCATATCCGGGCCTGGGTCCATTGTTCAGTGGCTGGTCCCGGGTCGTCCAAGGCACGTTTCTGAAAGTCCAGCCCAAGACGAAGCAGGCTGAGACTATGGGAATTCTTGGAGATTTTCCCGGCCTCACTGTCTATAGCGATCAGAACCTTCATCGCTACTCCGCGAATGGCTTGATCCCTGGCAGTCTCTCCGTTGGCCAGAACTTCCCACGGACCTTTGTCAGTAAGTTCGCCGAAGGTAAGTTTCGCGCTACAAACCGTATTGGAGCCCAGCACATAAAGTTCGCCATTGACTTCGATCATATGCCGTCGAGCAAACCAGTTCTTGAACTGACTAGCGATCACGAAGGGATTAATAGAAAATGGTCCCAGGGTGACGGGAGAGCCGGATTTTAGAACCGTGTCATTCGTAAGGAATGGAACCACCAGGTTGACATGACCAAGGCTTGATCCGTCCATTTCATGCGCGGTATCCATTCGCGAATTCCGGCCGGCCAGCGGGAGGTCCATTTGGCGGCGGATTTGCTCGCTTAGGATCTGATCGGCTTGAGCGCCAGCGGTGGAAGTTCGATCCGTCATTGAGATCAAGATTGACTTATGGGGATCGCGAACTTTAACCCAAATCAGCGAGGCAACCCAAATCAACAGAAAAACGGCGACGATGACAAGGGCGTAAAAAAGCCAGTTCCCGAGGTCAGCGAGCGCTTTTGGAAGACTCCAGAAAAACTTGAGAAGTACGCCGGAAAACGTCGGTTCTTCCGCGGCCTTAATGCGGGCCTGGGCCAGTCTGGCGGATGCGTCCGCAATGAGTTCTTGCGAAGTACCTGATTTGCCGGTGACAGCGGAAAGAGTCGTCACAGCCTCGGAATATGCTCCATGCGACATCTGCAATTCCGCGACTTTCATTTGGGTACGAGCGTCTTCATCCGAGAGCTTTCTTGCCAGCGGCCCCAACGTGCCGATTTTGGCGTCGACTGCTGCATAGAGATACTCGTCGCGAACGCGGTCGAGCCCTTGGCGATAAGTTTTATAATCGGTCAATTCGGCTTCGTATTCGCGGCGTTGTTCAAGCGAAGCGGCGTTTCTCTCAAGCTGCAAATAGGCCGCAAGGCTTTTGCGATGCGGATCGGTGTCTGGCGCAGCCTTGGTGAGTTCCCTATAGGCTTTGTCAAAATCCCCTTGCTTTTCAAGATTCACAACATTTTGGGGCGGCATAACCAGGCCGGGTTTCAGAATCGTTGCGGTCCGGAGCCCATTGCGGGCACTCTCCACCACGCCGGGCAGTTTCGAGGAGTCCCCAATCTTGATGAAATAGTCAATCGCTTCACTGAAGCGCCGCTGAGCCAGGAAGTAGTTTCCCACTTGTAGATTCTTCTCCTGCTCGCATGCAAACTTGAGGTCGGCAGTAAGTTTCTCGACACCCGAAGGTGCAGCAACTGGCGCCGGCAGGCTAAGCAATCGAGTAAGCGCGGCGCAACTCTCGGGAATCAGGTGATTCTGCCCGTGATCTTTGGACTTGGGTGGCGCGGCCGGACCAATCTTCGCCAGACATTCCATTGATTCGGTGAGGGAGGGCTTCGCTGCGCACGATTTGGCCAGATCCTCCTCCGCGAGCAGGTTGAACGGCAGAAGAACCATGGGCAGGATCAGCAGAACGGAGACTGGCTCAAAGTAGCGTTTCACACAAATCTCCTTGCTATCGGCAGCTCGACGATGAAACTGGAATAGCGCAAATCTTATTCACGTCATTGTACCTGAATCATCCTGACGTGGGAGTTGCTGTTTTGCACGACCAGCGGGGAGTGGAGTGTGGATGCGGCGGCGGAGTCCGGCGGTTGAGTTAGAATTGGCGGGGCGAATTCAGTAACCGAGCAGGGGTGCGAGCCTTGAGCGGACTTCATCGAGCTCTGCGCCAGAACATCGCCCAGCCTTTTCGATTCGGCGGGCTTTCCAATCGACACTCTTCACATGATCGGCAAGGATTGCTCCAGTCACACCTTGAAGGGATGAAACGACCACCTCGAACGGATACCCTTTGATTTGGGTCGTCATCGGACAGACTAAGGCCAGGCCGGATTTGGCGTTGTAGGCGCGTGGACTAATGACGAGCGCAGGACGCCGGCCTGCCTGTTCTCGCCCCGCTTGCGGGTCAAACGATAACCAAACTAGATCGCCGGTGTCTGGCACGTATGCCGAGTTCACCAGGACTCCTCACCTTGGGGAGGACCCCAGTCGGTTTCTTTATGGCGATTCTTCGGCGTAATCTGGGAGACGAGTTGCGACAGTTCGTATCGCTTCCGCCTAGGGCGCAGGACGATGCTTCCATTGCTATCCAGGTCCAAGGCGAGGCTGTCACCCTCGCTGAGGCTCGCTTCCTTGAGCAGCGCCGAGGGAATCCGAATGGCCAGACTGTTTCCCCATTTCGAGAGGGTCGTTTCATTGCGCATAGGTATCTACATAGACTATACATCGGATCGGCATGTGAACCAAACGGGGATATACCCGGCTGCCAACAAAAAAGGGCCGGATCTCTCCGGCCCTCCTATTTTAAGCTTATCGAACCCGCATTGATTACTTAGGCGTAACGTGGATCAGCGCGCCGGGGTTGGCATCTTCAAGCAGCCACAGCGAACCATCCGGAGCTTCGGCCACATCGCGGATGCGTTTGCCGATCTCCCAACGTTCGGCGGATTTGGCTCCGCCCTTGCCGTCGAAAATGATGCGATTGAGACACATGCTGGCCATGCCGCTGACGAAGCCGCTGCCATCCCACTGCGGGAAGGTGTTCTTGCCGCGGTAGAACATCAGATTGCCTGGGGCGATGACGGGCACCCAATAGAGCACGGGCTTGGTGAATTCGGGACGCGTGTCGTGACTGGGAATCGGCACCTCGTTGTAGTTCTTGCCATAGGAGACGACGGGCCAGCCGTAGTTCTTGCCCTTTTGGATGAGATTCAGTTCGTCGCCGCCGCGCGGGCCATGTTCCACTTCCCACAATTCGCCGGTGGGGGAAAAGGCCAGGCCATAGGGTGCGCGGAAGCCGCTTGCCCAGGTCTCCGCAGGGGTCAGGTTGGCAACCGGATAAGTGTAGGTGCTGACAACCTTCGCGGTCTTGGCAACTTCCGTGTCGCGGGGCGGGTCGATGAGCGAAACGGTGGAGGCGCCGGTCTTACCGTAGTTTGGATTGCCGGGGGCGGGCTTGCCATCGAGTGTCAACCGCAGAATCTTGCCGACGGGTTGGTCCGGATCCTGTGCCGGGGTCATGCGCTGGCGGTCGCCAACGGAGAGGTAGATGTACTGGCCATCGGGCGAGAATGCGATCTGCGCACCAGCCTGGCCGCCTTTGCCTCTGGGAAGCTGACGCCACAATACAGTGAAGTTTTCCAGGCGATTCACGCGTCCCAGGCTCAGCTTGGCGCGGGCCAAGGCTTCGCCGCCGCCGTAGTCGCCCGGTTCGATGTATGTGATGTAGATATTTTGGTCGGTGGCGTAAGTGGGCGAAAGGTAGACGCCGAGCATGCCATTCTGCCCCTGCCAATAAACGGGAGGCGTGTTTTCCAAAGCCGCGATCTTTTCACCTTTCGCGGATACCAGCCAGATGGGGCCAATCTTTTCGGTGACCAGCATTCGCCCATCCGGGAGGAAGGCGATACGCCATGGCAGTTCAAAGTTGGCCGTCGTGGTCAGCTTAAAGGGTAGGGTAGGTTCGGGTTTCTGTTCGCCCACGTTGACCTGGGACCAAGATGCCGCCGAGGCCAAGGTGAGTAGCAACGCCGCCTGCGCCAATTTCATAATCATTTCTCCTGTTCGATGCTTTGAGTACATCTTCCAGTATACAAACCGATTCGGCATGTTTTTCGAATGATGCTTCCAGGCTGTGCCAAACACTCATGTTTTAGTGGATTTTATGTGTGAGAGTGGGGGAGCAATTTGCTAACTTAACTGGTCAAGCAGCGTCACAATCAGCGCATCGGCGTGCGGCGATGCGGCTCTCACTTTGGACGGATCAATCGATTCCAGAAGGTCGAAGCCATGCCTGGTTTTATGATACTTGCCTTTCGTTCTAGAGCGAGAGGTTGCGCGTTTGAGTCCTTCCAGTATGTCCGTCTTTTTTATCTGCTCAATCCTGGCGTTGCTCGGGAGTGCTGCTGGGTTGAACTGATCTCCGTAGTACGCGCTGAGGGCACCCAAATCGGCAAGGAACCATGATTCCATGCATTGAACCATCAGAAATGAATGGCCATCTGGGATCCTTTCCGGCCAGTTAGTTTCGCGAACATGTAAATGTTCAAGGGCGGTCTTTCCGGCCTCAACCGGGTCTTCAGAATCAACTAACAGAATGGAGAAAGTATCAGGATTTTGCCGCAACGAACGGCAGAAGTCACGATATGCTTCATCGCGGCTACCGGATGCAACGATTTTGGGCCTGGGAAGGCCGCGAAGGACCTTTTCGAAAAAGCAACGAAACCCACGACGGCATGCCTCCGCAGTATGGCTATTCGCACTTGGGCCACCACCTTCGACATACACGCAAACTTTCACCAGCGGGTTCCCCCCAATTGACCCTTTGACCAGAGCTGACCAAGGCCATACTCTTGCAGCCAAGTTGAAAGTTCCCTCTTATCCAACCTTGTCAGGCGGGAAGCTCCGTTTTCTTTTTCACAAACAATTACGGCCTCGGGGATATCCGTCATTGCCTCAACCAGACGGTCTGAGTGCGTCGTAACGATCAATTGCATCCGGGAGGAGGCCTCGATCAACAGTTTGCCCAATTCGTGAATCATGTCGGGATGAAGGCCCAGTTCCGGTTCTTCTATGCAGACCAGTGGTGGAGGGTCAGGATTCAAAAGGATTGTCAGCAGTGTGAGCCATCGCAGGGTACCGTCCGAGACTCGGATAAGCGGAATTGTCGCATTCAGAGAAGTTTCCTCAAGACGCGTTTCCACTTTGCTACCCTCAATTTTGGATCGGAGATCCTTGGCATCTTCGTAGAAATAGCGCAGCGATTGAAGGATACGATCCTTGACATCCGGCAAAGCGAGAAGGCGGTTCAGCACGACTCCCAAATTGGAGCAGTCTTCTTCGAGGTAATCGGAAGGCAGACTAGAATCGCAAGGCTCTCGAACATGCGCCAAAGACCCAAATTCCCAATCCCGGTAAAGCCGGAATTTCGCAAACATGCTACCGACATGGGTAATTTCAGGATAATGTTCCGGATCTCTGCGCTGGGCGAGGATGGAAACCTGAGGATTGATCTCTTCCTTGCCTAGGCTGCGTTTTCCGCCTTTGTAATATAGGGTCGGATGCCCACTTGCCTGATCATAGCCAAAATAAGGCTTCGCGCCATTTGCGGCAACACTGTCATTTTCGAGGCGCTCGTCGGTAATTTCAAAGCGATGAATGGCTTTGGTAAATGCCAGCTTGTAGCGTAGCGCGGTCTTTCCCTTTGCCGGACTTACAACTACTTCGATCACAGCTTGAGGAGACTTGCTCACCGAGCCAGATTTGCCCTTCCAAAGCCATTCGTCAATGGGCCCTCCATTGCTGATGGCGGCGGATAATTCTTTTGGCGTGTTTTGGAGTAGTCCCAATACTTCTATAAGGTTGGACTTGCCCGATGCATTGGGACCAATGAGTACATTCAGATTGCGCAACTCAACCCGTGTTGGCTGGTCGCCGAAGGAGAGCAGGTTTTGGATGGTTAGGGCACGTACGAATGGTTCCTTGGGCATTGTCCTGACCCATAGTACCTCATGATGGAGGAAAACAGCCTAACGAACCCAAGCACCCGTAGCTGCGGGTGAAGAGCAGCGTGAAATGCGGCGGACTGGTTGTTGGCACGCTGGCCAAGAGCTAACGTGCCGCTTCGATCCACTTGGGCGGCGATACAAATCCATCAGGCATCTTGTCGGTGCCATGCGTGCCCTGCTTGGGGTGCAGCGCCGCCCATTGATCGATGCGCTTGGATAGATCGGCTACGATGTCCGGGTGCTGCGCGGCGAGGTCGATCTGCTCGTTGGGGTCGTTTTCAATCTGGAAGAGCATGCTGACGCCCTTGTGGCGCACCAGTTTCCATTCCTGATGGTGCACGGCGAGCGAGCCTTCCACGGCAAAGAACAGATCGCTGCGCTTTTCGGATTTTCCCGAGGTCAGCATGGGCCAGAGGTTCTTGCCATCAAACCGTAGCTTGTTGAGCGGAGCAACGCCGGAGGCCCCGGCAAGAGTGGGAAATACGTCGCATACGTAGGCGACTTGTTTCGACACGGTGCCTGCCTTTAAGTGCCCGTCGTAGCGGATTACCGCGGGGACTCGCAGACCGCCCTCGAATGCACTTCCTTTCGCGCCCCGCAGCTTGCCATTGTTTGCGCCTTGGGCGATGGGGCCTCCGTTGTCGCTAAAGAAGAGAATAATCGTGTCCTTCGTCATGCCCTCCGCGTCAAGTGTATTCATCACGCGGCCGATGTTGGTGTCGAGCCGGTCGACCATGGCAACATACGCCCTGCGGCGCTCGTCAGCGATCCGTGCATACTTATCGATCACAGCCGGCGGAGCCTGCAGCGGCGCGTGCGGGGCGTTGAACGGCATGTATAGGAATAACGGCTTCGATTTATCGCGCGACTTGATGAGGCGGATCGCTTCACTGGCGATGAGGTCGGTGGTATAGCCCTCTTCCACCATGCTCTTGCCGTCGCGATGCCAATCCAAGCCGCCATCGCGCATGTGGGTGAAGTAGTCGATCATGCCGTTGACGTGGCCGTAGGAGTGGTCGAACCCGCGCGAATTGGGCAAAAACGCTTTTTGCGAATGGCCCAGGTGCCACTTACCGGTTATCGCCGTTTCATAGCCCGCGGCTTTGAACGACTGCGGCATGAAATGTTCTTCCAGCGGCACGCCGTATTTTTCCCACGGACGAATCACGGTCCAGATCACGCCCAACCGCATCGGCGAGCGGCCGGTCATCAGGCCGCTGCGCGTTGGCGAGCAGACTGGAAATGAATAGAAGCGATCGAAGCGAACGCCAGTCTTTGTCAGGGCATCGATGTTGGGAGTCTCCATTTCGCCGCCCATGAATCGGACGTCGCCGAAGCCCAAATCATCGGCGAGGAAGATAACCACATTCGGTTTTTTAGGCGCCTGGGCGTAGAGTGCGGCAGCGGAGCCCAGGAACGCACGGCGGCTAATGTTCATGGATGCACTCCGGATATTCGGCCAGGACTGCCCCGCCCTTGAAACCCAGTTCCACGCTGAGCCCAGCCTTGGAAGTGTAGTAGCCGTCGGCGGTCAGCGCCTTCATCACGCGGAAGAACTGCACGTCGACGCCTTTGCGCAAATTCTTATCTACGGCTTCGCACAGCGGCTCCAGAACGCCGATTTGATCGGCTTCGGAAAGCTCCATGAACTTCTTGGTGGCGAGCCAGGCGAGGCCATCTTTGAAGACCTTTTGCTGACCTTTGTTGCCGCTCACAACCAGGTCGATGTACGCGGGAACGCCCGCCGCTACTGCGCCTGGCGTATCCGTCGTTGGGATAATCAAGTCGGCCACGCGCGAGATGACCTTCATTTCATCGGGCTTGAAAAACTTGGGCGGCGTCGCGGCGGCCTGTTCGCCTTCGGGGTGCGCGTGCTGGCCGTACAACTCGTCAGCGCCATAGGGGAACGCGCAGGTGATGCCCACCGCGCCAATAATCTTCAACGTTTCTCTTCTGTCGGCCATGTTACACCTCCCCTTTCTTCAAGCGGTCTGCAATGTGGTCAGCGGTGCGCGCGGCAAGAGCCATCATCGTATGAGTCGGATTCTTTTCCGATGCCGATGGGAAGACGCTGCCATCGACGACATACAAATTCGGCACGTCGTGCGAGCGGCAGAACTTGTCGAGCACGCTGGTCTTGGGATCGTTGCCCATGCGCGCGCCGCCCAGTTCGTGATTGGTGCGAGGCTCGTCGCTGATGGACTGGATCTCAGCGCCGGAGCTGCGCAGGATCTCGACGGACCACTTGGTCATGTCCTTGAACAGCTTCATGTCGTTATCGCTCCAGGTGACCTGGCGGCGGGCGAGCGGAAGGCCGTAGGCATCGTGCTTGGTTTCGTCGAGATCGATGTAGGTCTTGGCGTTGGGGATCATTTCGCCATACGGCGAGAAGGTGAAAAACGCCGGGAAGCGGTCCTTTACTGATTGCTTGTAGGCCTTGCCGAAGCCCGGCAGATCGCGCGCCCAGCCCACGCCGCGGCGGTTCTGATAGCCGAACTGCGCGCCGAAGCTGCGGGCGTAATCGCGCTTGCGATCGTGCATGAAGCTGGGCATGTAGGCGTGGTCGAGGAAGCCTTCGTCGGGCTTCAACGGCGAGCCGATCAGATCCTTCAAGAAGGCCTGAACGCCGCCGGTAAAGTGGGGGATGAAATCCTTACCCAAATGTCCGCTGGAGTTGCCGAGGCCCGTGGGGTAGAGGCGCGACTTCGACATCATCAACAGCGCGACGCTTTGCACGCAGGCGCAGCTGACGACGACGACCTTGCCACTCACTTCGCCTTCGGCCTTTGTTTCGCGATTCAGAAACTTGACGCCGGTGACGCGGTTTTCGTTGGAGACCGTGACTTCGCGAACGACAGAATTCGGGAACAGCTCCAGCTTGCCGGTCTTCATGGCGGGCAGCATGTGCGCGTCGTAGGAGTTGTACTTGGCGGCCACGTCGCAACCGGCCATGCAGTTGCCGCAGAAGTGGCACGCCGGTCGGCCGAACTTGGCGCGGCTCAGCGTGGACTTGCGCACGTGAATGATTTTGATGCCTAGTTTGGCGGCGCCCTTCATCACGACCTTGTCGCTGCACTTCATGGGCACGGGCGGCATGAAGATGCCGTCGGGTAGATCTTTCAAGCCGTCGAGATTTCCGCACACGCCTACTTCGCGCTCGATGCGCTCGTAGTAGGGTGCGATGTCTGCATAATCGATGGGCCAGTCTTCGCCTGCGCCATCGTGCGTCTTGCCCTTGAAATCGCGTTGCGACATGCGCCACGCGACGGCGTTCCACGTCAGCGATTTGCCGCCGATTCCGCGCGAACGCTCCGAATCGAAGCCCTGCTTGCCTGGCTTGATGGTAGGGATGTGGCGGTTGGGGAATTCATACGGCATTGCGTGGGTGTTGAAGTCGGTGTGGGTGTTGATTTTGGGGCCACCTTCGACCACGGCAACATCCACGCCTTTTTGGGCGAGGTGGGCAGCGAGGGTTCCGCCGGAGGCACCCGAGCCGACAATGACAACGTCATAAACTTTGGAAGGCATCCCGTATATTATGTCGCGTTGCGGGGGGGATTGGGGAGGGCGGTTGCAATTTGGGACCGCTCCCTCACGGTCGCGGCTGGGTTTGGGAAGCATTGCACTTTGAATTAAAGTAAACAGTATGATGATCCGCGCATTTTTTCTTGCAGCCTCGATTGCGTTCGCTCAGCCGCCTGCCGAACTGGAGGCTGTGGTGGAAACAGAGCTCGGAACGTTCCGGCTCGAATTCGCGCCCGGCGCGCCCAAGCATGTGGAGCACTTTATGAAGCTGGTGCGGCAGGGCTACTACGATGGCAGCGGATTTCATCGCGTGATCAAGTACGGCATTATTCAGGGCGGCGATCCGCTGCTGAAGAATCCCAAGACGCCGAAGAGTGTGTGGGGCAGCGGCGGGCTGAATCTGCTGCCCGGCGAATACAACGCGATCAAGCATGAGCGCGGCGTGGTATCGACGGTGCGGATTCCGGGCAAGGCCGATAGCGACGGGGCGCAGTTCTTTGTCTGCATTTCGCCGCAGCCGGTGTTGGACGGGCAGTTTTCTTCGTTCGGCATGGTGACCGAGGGCATGAACATCGTCGAAAAGATTTCGCAGCAACCGACGGGCGCGGGCGACATCGCTGATAAGCCGATCAAAATTTTGAAGATCACGCTGGATAAAAAGAAGACCGAGCCGTATCTGAATGCACCCATCGAAGAGCTGCGCAAAACGGTTACGCTGAAGACCACGCTGGGCACGATCAAGATCAAGATGGAGCCCGAATGGTCGATTGCCAGCGTGCGTAATTTCCTAAAACTCGCCGCGACTGGTTGGTACAACGGCACAAACTTTCATCGCATTGTGAAGGACTTCGTGGTGCAGGGCGGCAGCGAAAATACTCGCGTGGGCGAGCAGTTCCACATCGCCGACCGTTGGGTGCATCCGATCAAAGGCGAGTTCCGTGCCGACATCAAACACGTCCGCGGCATTGTCAGCATGGCGCGCAGCGACGACCCCGATTCGGCGACCACTTCGTTTTTCCTCATGCTGGCCCCGTCGCCGCATCTGGATGGGAAATACTCGGCCTTTGGCAGCATCACGGAAGGCATCGACGTGCTGCAACTTTTCGAGAAGGAAGAGGTCGACGGCGAGACGCCCAAGAAGCGCCTCGAAATCATCAACGCCACCATCGACAACTAGCCGCGCCGCGACATACAATGATGGGGCATGATTGCCCAATGGTCACTTCCGGCTCTCTGGCTCGTCGCCCTTTCCGCGCACGCCGCCGTTGATTATCAGCGTGACGTTCGTCCGCTGCTCGCGAAACGCTGCTACAGTTGCCACGGGCCTGACGAGCAGTCGCGCAAGGCGAGCTTCCGCATCGATACGCGCGATGGCGCAACAGGCAAGGGCGGCACGTACCCGGGCATCGTTCCGGGTGACAGCGCCAAGTCGCGCGCGTACCTTCGCATTACGCATCCCACCAAGCCGATGCCGCCGGCGGGCGAGCGCCTGACGGAAGCCGAGACCACGCTGATCAAATCATGGATCGATGAAGGCGCGAGCTACAAACAGCACTGGGCTTTTGAGAAGCCGGCCACGCAGGCGCTGCCCGCGGTGAGCGATGCCAAGTGGCCGAAGAATGCGATCGACAATTTTGTACTGGCGAGGCTGGACAAAGAAGGACTGAAGCCATCGGCGGAAGCCGACCGGTACACGCTGGCACGGCGCGCATCGCTCGATCTGATCGGCCTGCCGCCTGATGCGAAAGAGCTCGACGCCTTCATGAATGACAAGTCGCCGAAGGCCTATGAAGCCTACGTCGACAGGCTGCTGGCGCGTCCGCAGTTCGGTGAGCGCTGGGCGCGCGTGTGGCTCGATATGGCGCGCTACGCCGATACGCAGGGCTACGAAAAAGATAACCGGCGCAGCATCTGGCCGTATCGGGATTGGGTCATCAAGGCCTATAACGACAATCTGACGTTCGACAAATTCACGCTGCTGCAACTGGCGGGTGATCTGCTGTCCAAGCCAACAACGGATGACCTGATCGCCACTGGCTTCCATCGCAACACCATGACCAACACCGAAGGCGGCACGGACGACGAAGAGTTCCGCGACATCGCGGTGAAGGATCGCGTGGCGGTGACGGGGCAGGTTTGGATGGGGCTGACGTGGGGCTGCGCTCAGTGCCACTCGCACAAGTACGATCCGCTTTCGCACAAAGAGTTTTATCAGCTGTACTCGTTCTTCAATCAGAGCGAGGATAGCGATAAGAGCGACGATCGTCCGGTGTTGAAACTGGAGAACGCTTCCACGCTGATCATGCGCGAACTGCCGGCTAAGCAGGCGCGCATGAATCGCATCCACGAGCGCGGGAGCTTCTTGAGTCCGGGCGCCGAGGTTTCACCGCTTACGCCGGAAGCCTTTCATTCGTGGCCCGCCTCAGCGCCGCATAATCGCTTAGGGCTGGCGCAATGGTTGACCAGCACGGAGAATCCGTTGACTGCGCGCGTGCAGGTGAATCGTTACTGGGCGCGACTGTTCGGCCGCGGACTTGTCGAGAGCGAAGAGGATTTCGGCACGCAAGGCATTCAGCCCACGCATCAGGAATTGCTCGACTGGCTGGCGGTTGACTTCATGCGCACATGGGACGTGAAGCAGTTGCTGCGGAGCATCGCAACTTCGGCGACCTATCGCCAGACATCCGATGTCTCCCCTGCCCTCTATGACCGCGACCGCTACAACCGGCTGCTGGCGCGCGGCGCGCGATTCCGTCTGGATGCCGAAGTTGTGCGCGACCAGGCATTGGCCGCCGGAGGCCTGCTGAGCGCGAAAATGTTCGGCGCACCGGTGATGCCGTGGCAGCCGGAAGGCATCTGGCAGGTGATCTACAACGGCGACAAATGGTCGACGAGTAAAGACGAGGACCGCTACCGGCGCGGTATCTACACCTTCATCCGACGCACCTCGCCGTATCCAACGATGACGACATTCGACGCGCCGACAGGCGAAGTGTGCACCATGCGCCGCATTCGCACGAACACGCCGCTACAGGCGTTGGCGGCGATGAATGATCCGGTCTCGATGGAAGCCGCGCAGCAGTTGGCTTTGCGCGCGATGGCGGGGGCAAAGTCGGAAACAGAGATCGTCAATAATCTGTTCCGGCTATCGCTGGCGCGGCCGGCGAATAAGAACGAGGTGAAGCGGGTGCTGGCGCTGCACAAGGAGTCGATTGCCGAATTGAAGCCTGCCAGCGCCGATCCGCGCAAGCTGCTCAACTACGGCAAGACCCTCTACGCCGAGGACCGCGAAATCACGCTGCTGGCCGATGCGCGCACCACACCGGCGAAGTGGCGCTACACAGAGAAGGAGCCGCAGGCCAAGTGGAACTCGGCTGGCTTCGATGACGGCGGGTGGAAATCGGGCACCGGCCAGTTCGGCTTCTTTCCAACAAAGGTGGCCGATGCAAAGATCGGCACGGAGTGGAAGAGCGAGTCTATCTGGCTGCGCGCTGAATTCGATGCACCTGCCGAGGCCTTGGAACAGGTGAAACTGGCGCTGCGCGATAACTGCGCATTCGATGCCTACATCAATGGCATCCCCATTGCCGCGACAAACATCGAACGCGCGGGCTACTACGAATTCCTGGTGCCGGCGGATGCGTTGGCAGGCATTCGCCCCGGCCGGAACGTGCTGGCCATCCATGGGCAGCGATTGCATGAGACGAAGACCGGCCAGGTAATCGATGGCGGCTTGGTCGCGTCAAAGAAACTCGACCTCGGACCCAAGCGCAAAGACGATCCGAATCGCGCGGCGTGGGTCGTGGTAGCAAACACGATTTTGAATCTGGATGAGATGGTGACACGGCGATGAAGTACACACGACGACATTTTCTGGAGAGCTGCCCGCTTGGTCTGGCCGGCATTTGGCTGGGCAGCATGCAGGGGCAGGCCGCCGTTTCAGACAATCCACTGTCGCCAAAGAAGCCGCATCATGAGCCGAAGGCGAAATCGGTAATCTATCTGCACATGGCTGGTTCGCCGTCGCAGTTGGAGCTGTTTGACTGGAAGCCGGAGCTGGTCAAATACAACGACCAGGATTGCCCGCAACATCTGTTGGAAGGCAAGCGGTTCGCGTTCATCAAGGGCGTGCCGAAGATGATGGGCTCGCCGTACAAGTTCGCGCAGCATGGCGGATCAGGCGCGTGGGTCAGTGAACTGCTCCCCAATTTCTCCAAGGTGGTTGATGACGTAACCATCATCCGCTCCATGACGACGGACCAGTTCAACCATGCGCCAGCGCAGTTGATGCTGCACACCGGCAACTCGCGCTTCGGCTATGGATCCATGGGCGCGTGGGCGACGTATGGCTTGGGCAGTGAGAACCAGGACCTGCCCGGCTACGTGGTTCTGGTTGGCGGCGGCAACACGCCCGATGCGGGCAAGAGCCTGTGGGGGTCTGGCTTTCTGCCCAGCGTTTATCAAGGGGTGCAGTGCCGTACGCAGGGCGACCCGGTGCTGTTCCTGAGCGAACCGGAGGGCATGACGCGGCCGCTGCGGCGCAAGACGCTTGACGCCATGAAAGACCTGAACGAAATGCAGGAGAAGAAGTCGGGCGATCCGGAAACTGAGGCGCGCATTTCGCAATACGAGCTTGCGTATCGGATGCAGACCTCCGTACCGGGTGCGATGGATATTTCCAAAGAGCCGGAGAACATTCGCACGATGTATGGGGCGGAGCCAGGCAAGGCATCGTTCAACAATAACTGCCTGTTGGCGCGGCGACTGGTGGAAAAGGGCGTGCGGTTCGTGCAGATATTCCAGTGGGGCTGGGACCATCATGGCTCCAACCGGCGCGAGGACATACGCTACGATCTGCCCAATAAAACGAAACTCATCGATCAACCGATCGCGGCGCTGATCACAGATCTGAAGCAACGCGGGCTGCTCGATTCCACGTTGATCGTGTGGGGCGGAGAGTTCGGGCGCACGCCGATGCGCGAGAACCGCGGCGGATCTTATGGGGCGTTCGTAGGCCGCGATCATCATCCTTATGGTTTCACCATGTGGATGGCCGGAGGCGGCATCAAACGAGGCCTCAACTACGGCGCAACCGACGACATCGGCTATTACGCGGTGGAGAACAAAATGACGCCGCGCGATATTCAGGCGACAGTTTTGAACCAGTTGGGCCTCAGCGCCTACAAGCTTAACTATCCGTTTCAGGGCTTGAAGCAGCGATTGATAGGGCCGACCGACGATGCGCGGGTCATCAAGGACATCCTGATTTGACCCGATCAAGGGGCAACTTTTGTGTTTACAAGTTTGCGCTTGACCCCGTGGATTCACGAGGTATATGATTCACTAAGCTAAAGAGTAGCTTCGCGCGTAACAGTTCAGGTGGTAGGTTCCGGCGGCAACAGCGTGGGGCCCGGAGTTCGATGGCGGTGGGAAATCACGGCTGAAGTAAGGTACCCCAACACATGACGGTTCTGCATTCTGCAAG
>CAIRSA010000574.1 GCA_903881085.1 uncultured Acidobacteriia bacterium | reverse complement strand
CACTATTAGACGTGATTGCCGTGTAATTCACATAGCCGAAGCCACCGGTCAACAAACCAGCCGGAGAACGCGTGGGAGCGGTCGCCGGGCTACCTGTTGCCGGGTCAGAAAGCACTTCGTTGCGGTTAAACGGATTGAACACTTCGCCGCGCAGACTGAGCGCGATGCGTTCGCCATGGACCGGGAAACGCTTTCCGAAGTTGAACGATTCTACTGGGCGGCGCTGGCCTCGGAAGTCCGAATAATACACGGTACCGCTACCGAATACGCCTTGTGCCTGATCGCTCCAGGCAGCCGGATTCAGGATGGTCTCCTTAGTCGGATCGAAGCATCCGCAGTTCGGGTCCTTCAGATAAAGACTCTGACCAGGCACGCGGAACTGGCGCGAAGAACTGCCAGGCAGATAGGTGCCAATGCCGTTGTTGGAACCAGGAGCAGCGAGCAAAGCGCCGCTGCTAAACTGCGACAGCGAACCAAAGGTCCAGTTCGAAAGCGCAGCACGCGTGAAGCGATTCTTCTTCACGAATCCATAAGCGGGCACCGTGTAGTTGATGCTGATGCTCATGATTTGAGGACGATCCTGAACCGAGAGGCCTTTGAAATCACTGCGATTGAAGATGTAACCGTTGCCTTCGTAGCTATCAAGCGTCTTGGACCAGGAGTAACTACCAGTCAGGCTCAGGCCCTTCGAATAGCGCTTGATTACCTTGACCTGGAGAGAGTCGTACCAGGAGGCTCCAAGCGGCGCCCACAAAGTTCCAATGCTGTTGTACTGCGGGAAGGGGCGCAAAGTCTGAATGACCGTACCGCTATCGGGGAACCCGGTGTATGGCTTTTTGTAGCCTGCATTCACCGCGGTTGCCGAAGTGATCTGCGAAGTCAGAATCCCGCGCGTTGTCCCACTTGCCAGATCCAGACCCTTCGACTTGTAGAAATCGTTGCTGATCGCGTTGTATGTGGTTAGACCGCCTCCAGCGTTAATCCAAGCAGCCCGATTACCAACAAAACCGGCCTCGATCGACAAGCCCTTCAACACTTCGCGTTGCAACGTGATGTTCCACTGCACAGTTCGTGAAGGACGCCCGCCATTCGGATCAACGGTTGCAGGCGCATTCTGAATCGTCGAGCCGGGGATCACAAGAAGACCCGGATCATAGCTGGCGTCGTTCAACTGACTCATCGTGTAGGGCAGAGGCGAGGAGATTTTCCCTGCGGCAACACCGTTGCCAACCGCCGGAAAATTAATAGTATTGAACCCCATGCCCTGGCTGTTGCCGCCGCCGATGTAGTTGAATGGAGAAACCTGGCCATAACTGATGCCAACGCCGCCACGGAGTACCGTTTTGTTGTTTACCTTGTATGCAACGCCTAAGCGCGGTGCGATGGCGTAAGGATAAATCGAAACTAAAGTGCAGTTACAACGATTCTTACCCTCACCAGCGTAAAGCACTCCACCTTTCAGGCCGTTGGCATTCGCGTTCACGATTTGAGTATTGAAGGTGCTGGTCCGGTTCCAGAGTTCTCGGTTCGGTTGTTGCAAGTCGTAGCGCACGCCGTAATCGAGCGTGAGTTTGCGGCTTATTTTCCAGGTGTCCTGAACAAACGCGCCCCAAGTGTTGCGGCGATACTGCGGCGCCAGAACGTTGCCGACCGCTGCGCTATCATACAACCCAAGCAAGAGGCTGGCCAAACCGTGACCAACGTTGGTACCGCTCGGCAGGCCCTGCCCATAAAGCGGCTGCGCCGTTTCTGACGTGCTGAAGTTGAAAGCCGGGCTGAGGCCGGTGTAGCTGATGTTTGTAAAATCGTCGTGTTTGAACTCTCCGCCGGCCTTGTAACTGTGATTGCCGCGGATCCAGGTCAATTGTGCCGTAGCCGTCGGTTTGTTCGTGATCAACAAGCCACGACTGCCAGGGCCCATAGCCAGCGCCAATCCGCCGTAGACGTTGCCGCCCAGCGATCCGCCGCCGAAGCGTGGGAACCCCGTGCCAGGTGCATTCGGAATACCAAGAGACAGGGAATCGAATGCCGAACTGTCCGGTGGAACGGTGTCCGGATTGTCATAACGGATGTAGCCTGCTCCGATGTGAAGCAGCAGCGTAGGCGCCAAGGTCTGATCGTAATTCAAGCGGATGGTTTTGCTCTTGATGTACTGGATGCGGACCTGCGACAGCGGTTCAGGCAGTCCATCGACGCCATTCGATTTATCTGTATTCTGCCAGGAGTAATAGCCGGAAACTTTGATGTTATTGCCGAAGCTATGATCGATCTTGAGAGACGGGATCAGCTGCAGCTTGAAGAATGCACCCTGCGCGATAAAATTATTCACCAATGAGTCGGAGATATTCGGCTTGGGGATCAACGAGACGATCTTCGCCGAAACTGGATCCACGCGGCTCTTGGGGATGATGTTGCCGGCGAACACCTGCATCACGCGGCGGCCTGCCGCATCGAGCACGGTGGTGTTCGGATCGTAGATAGCGTTCTGCAGAATTGCCCGGCCAGCGAAATCGGTAGCCAGATTGCGGCCTAAGATGGAGCTGAAATCGCCACTGGCCAGTGCGGAGTTCGGAACAGTGGTGATGCCGTTATAAAGCGTTTCGCGGTCGCGGTATTTTTCCCAGCTCCAGAAGAAGAAGGTCTTATTCTTGCCGTTATAAATCTTCGGAATCGAGACCGGACCGCCAACTGAGAAGCCGCCGTTGCTCAAGTGCTTCACGATTCGCACGTGCTTGCCGTGGCCATCGTCGGTAAAGGGAAGACCGGAATTGAACACCGTGTTTTGCAAGTAGTCGTAGGCGCTGCCATGAAACTGATTGCTGCCGCCCTTGGCGGTGAAGTTGAAAAGGCCGCTGCCAACCGTGCCAAATTCGGCAGAAAAGTTCGAGGTCTGCAACGCGAAGGCTTGAATGGATTCGACAGAAGGCTGCGATTCATCGGACACGCGCGGGTCAAGCGAACTGCTCGACTCCTGCCCTTCGTACATGATCTTGAAGCCGCCATTGGCGCCATTGATCGTGATATTGTTCCAACCATTCATTGACGCGCCAGGAGCCATATTGGCGAACGAAAGCGGATTTCGAATTGCGCCAGCGCCGATCCCGAAGTTGATGGGCAAATCGTTCAATTGATCGCTACTAACAGTAAAAGATACTTCACCATCTTCGGATTTCAACAGCGAACCTTCCGCCGTGACCTGCACCGATTCCGTAGCTGCGCCAACGCGCAGGGAAACTTCCACGTTCGTGGTAACGGCGACCTGGACTTCGATGTTGCTCTGCTCGTGCCGGTTGAATCCGGCACTTTCAACGACTAGCGAATACTTGCCAACAGGTAGTCCGCCTAAGGTGTAGTTGCCTGTTCCGGTGGACACGGTTTCTGTCTTGAATCCCGTAGCTGGATTGGTTAGTGTGATTTTGGCGCCTGCAATCCTCGCCGCCGATGAGTCGAAAATCGTGCCAGTGATGGCACCGCGGTCCGTTTGCGCGTTCAACCCTATTACAAACGCAATGCTACATAGGAATACGGATAGATATTTGTTCATGGAACTGCCCCTTAGGATGTGCGGAATGGTCTACGTATTCTATCACAATGTCAAACTTTGACCCCTCCGCTTAACGTGCGCCTGGCGTAACTTTTTTGTATTGGCCGTTCTGAACCACTCGAATTTCATCGTGGTAAATTACTTTGCTCGAAATAATCACCTTCTGCTGAGCCATTTTCTCTGCTTCGAAATCTTTCCATGCCGGATGGTAGATGCCGATTTTGAAGTACGGGCCGTTCGGATCGTTGTAGCAGTTCGGACCGGAATGCGTAAGAACCTGCTTGCCGTCCTGCCACACCTCAACCAGGCCATCGGCCTTATAAGACCAGCGCATGTGGAACACCCAGTCTGTCCACACACCCTTGCGGAAAGCTGCCAAGGGAAACTGTTCGCGTTTCGTGGCAAATTTTTCCCAATCTTTTGCATCTTTCACTACGGCATCGGATGAATTGAGGGTGATGTGCCAAATGTTGCCTTTCAGTGCAAGCGCAACAGGCGGGCGGCCCTTGCCGTCGCCTTCCACCTTAAACTGCTTCTTATCTGTTCCAGCGGAACCGTGCCACTGCGCAACGATGTCGCCGTCCTGCGGATCGTCCACCCAATCTGCCGGGATAAAGATACTGAACCCGTACCAGTAATCCGAGAACAGAGGAACACCCTGCATGGCAATCTCAGAGCGGAACGAACCTGGCCGTCGCGGAACTTCAAAACGAATGGAATGTTTGCCGGCGCGCACCGGGGCATCTACAATGCGAACCAATCCTGCTTCTTCGATCGCCTTCGGATCGTTCTTGATCCGCAACGGATCTTTGTCGCCATTGATGCCGTAGTGCCACTGCGGCTTCAGCTTCCCTTCAAAACCCTCCACGAAGACGCTCTTGGTATTCGTTTGCGCCAGAACGGCCTGCGCCACCAGCGCCAGGATGAAAGTGATCGATGCCATGTGGGGCCATCCTAACACGGCAGTAGGACTGGTGGCGGTGGTTTGGAGTATCATCCAGAATGAACCCATGCGAATTTCCCGCAGAACTTTTCTTGGCGGTGCAGCGGCACTAGCCGCGCAGCCGAAGCGTACAAACATCCTCTTGCTGCTGGCCGACAACTGGGCGTGGCCGCACGCCAGTTGCTATGGTGACCCGGTGATCAAGACACCCACGTTCGACAAGTTGGCCAAGGAGGGCCTGCTGTTCACGCACTCCTTCGCCCCGAACCCGTCGTGTTCTCCATCGCGATCACTGTTACTGACCGGCCAGGAGGCACACCGGCTTGGCGCAGCGGCCAGTCTGTACGGCAACATGTCATCCGAAGTGCCCACTTACACCAACTTACTCGAAAAGAACGGCTACTTAGTCGGCTTTTCTGACAAAGGGTGGGGACCAGGCTCTCCGGAGAAAGCAGGATGGCCGCACAATCCGGCCGGCTCGACATACAAGGATTTCGACGCGTTTCTAAAAGCCCGTTCCACAGGGCAACCATTCTGTTTCTGGTTCGGCAGCCACGATCCGCACGTGCCCTGGAATCGCGGCCAACAGAAGAAGGCTGCGATGAATCCGGCCAGCGTGAAGGTGCCGGCGCACCTGCCCAATCGAAAAGAAGTTCGCGACGACATTCTGAACTATTACTGCGAAGTGCAAAACTTCGACGAAGAATGTGGAAAGATTCTCGAAGCACTGGCGCTCAAAGGCGAACTCAACAATACCCTGGTTGTGATGACCAGCGACAACGGCTGGCAGATCCCGCGCGGCCTGGGGAATTGCTACGACCTCGGCGTGCGCACTCCGCTCGCCATCCGTCATCCCGGCCTGCTGAAGGCTGGAGAAGTGCGGGAAGATTACGTGTCCATCGGGGATCTCGCCCCCACCTTCCTCCAGGCGGCAGGCCTGCCCATCCCCGCCGGCATGACGGCTCAGAGCCTACTCGGTAAGCAACGGCGAACCGAGATGTTCCTTGAGCGCGAGCGCCACGCCAACGTTCGCAAGGGCGACCTGAGTTATCCTGTGCGCGGCATTCGCACCAAAGACTATTTGTACCTGCGCAACTTCGAACCAGACCGCTGGCCTGCCGGAGACCCGGAGTTCTACTGGGCGGTAGGCCCGTATGGCGACGTAGACGATTCGCCATCGAAACAGGCGCTAATGAAGGACAAACAGCAACCCTACTTCGACCTATGCCTGGGCAAGCGCCCGGCCGAGGAACTGTACGTGCTGAAATCGGATCCCGATCAGGTGAAGAACGTGGCCTCAAATCCACAATTCGCCAAGGTGAAGGCTGACCTGGCGGCTCGCGTCCAAAAATGGATGGTGGCCACCAAAGACCCACGCGCAACCAACCCGCATACCGATTTCTGGGACCGCGCGCCGTACTCGGGAGCGAAGTTCAAAGGCGCGCCGCCTGCGAATTAGTTGGCGTCGCCCATTTACAGTATTGCGTTTATTGCGAATATTGCGAATGGCGGTTAATAATTCGAGGATCTACGGTCACTCAATCTATCTCCATGGCGCCAGATGATGCCGCTAGTATGCGAACTTTGGGCGACTTGCTTCGACGCGGTTCCGCCGAACGCGTTGGACCAGGAGTCGACCATGCGACGATTCCAGAGCCCCTCTATGGGCTGCTAAAATTCATGGTCAAAACCCTTGAAGATGGCAGCTCCCAGGTTGTTATGCCGGCAACGCAGGAGCTTACAACACAGCAGGCTGCTGAACTCCTTGGCGTCTCACGACCGCATATCATTGGGTTGCTCGACGATGGCAAGATTCCGTTTCGATTAGTAGGCAAACATCGTAGAATTCCCCTCCGCGAAGTAATAGCCTTCGCCAGCGAGATGGCGTTAGTGCAAAGAAGTATGCTCGATCAGATGGCCAAAGAAGCTTTCGATTCCGGGATGTATGACCTAGACTATTCCGATATCATCAAGAACGGCACGCGCGGTTAGTTGTAGCGATGAAAACACGACGCATTGCTTGTCTCGATGCCTCTTGCAGACACACTCTTGCGCATGGCGGAAATCCCTCCAATGTATGGAATCCGATTCACGGACCAGATACTGGCAGAAGTGTCTCGAACTTTGATTGATAAGTTTGGGAAGTCTACTGATCAAGCCAATGGGCCCGAGGTCTCGATTCGACTAGCGTTTCCCGGGGCACTGGTAAAGAACTACGAACATCTCATTCCAGAGATGTCAAATCATCCCAAAGACAGGCATGTTCTAGCAGCAGCTCTCGCTAGTGCCGCCGACTATCTCGTCACGCTGAATCTGAAAGACTTCCCGCAAAAGGCTGCAACGCAATATGGCGTGAAAGTGCTTGGCCCGTCGGAATTTCTGAATTACTTAGTGGAATTCGATCGGTCCGAGTTTGAGATGCGGCCAATGCAGCAGGCGGAATCAATTGGATCAACCCGAGAACTTTTGCTACAACGCCTGGCCAAATTAGTCCCAGATTTTGTCAATCACTTCCGCTTCAGTTAGAACTCAATCGCCGCCAAAACCTCGCTCGGCTTGCGGTCAAACGCCCGGCAGATCGTCAACAAACTTTCCACACTAGGCATATTCGCCCCGCGCTCAATGGAACTGATCTGGCTCACGCTCAACTTCGTGGCCGCGGCCAAGTCCTTCAATGACCAATCCCGCTCCACGCGCAGCATCTTGATCTTATGCCCCAACCGCTCGCGCAACCGGTCATGCGGCGTCTTGCCCAACCCAAATGACTCCACTGCGTTCTTCAGCGTCTGGCGAAGCTGCGCCAGCGAAAACGGCTTGGCCAGATAATCGAACACCTTCATCTTGAACGTGGCCCGCATGTCTTCGAGCGACGGATAACCGGTCACGATAATCACGCAAAGCCCCGGCCACCGGCTCAACAGGTTCTCCAAAACGTGATGCCCCTGAAACTCGCCCATCTTCATATCGAGCATCACGATATCGGGCAGGCGGTGCTGCGCGCTGTCGAACAAGTCGTCGGGGTGGGCGAAAGTACGCACCTCATATAGCCCTTCGTCCGACAGAAAGTCCTCTACATAATTCCGGAAATCCAGATCGTCGTCGAGTACGGCGATGTCGATCAGTTCAGATTGTGTGCTGGTTTCCATTTGGCAGTTCCACTGTTAAAATTGCGCCCCCACCGGGGCGATTGGCCGCTTCGATTTTCCCTCTGTGCTGGTGCACAATCCCCTCGGCAACAGCTAGTCCAAGGCCGGTTCCACGCGCATCAAGTCGACTGGTTATGAAGGCTTCGAAGATATTCGGCAATACGTCGGCTGGGATTCCCGGACCGTTGTCAGCTACGGTCACAATCGTCCAATCGCCCTGCCTGCGCGCCTCAACGACTATCTCACCGCCTGATTGTACCGCATCCAAGGCATTTCGAAGCAAGTTCACAAATACCTGTACCAATCTGCCCGAGTTCCCATGCACGTTAATGGCCGCATCCACGTGGTTTGCGAACTGCACCAGTGCGGCCTTGTCGTCAAATCCAACCAGCGTCCAGGCTTCATCGATTACAGGCAGCAACACCAAACACTCCATGTGGTCCTTCCTGCCCTTCGCGAAATCCACTAAGCCTTCACTTATCTGCCGGATACGCTCGGTTACCCGCAGCATCCGTTTGAGCCGCTGGAACTGCGCCGGGCCTTCCACGGTTTCCAGCATCTTTTCAACGGAACCATGCAGTACCGCCAGCGGGGTGTTCAATTCGTGGGCTACGGAGGCGCTTAACAAGCCTAAACTGGCCAGCCGATCCTGCGATTCGATCTTGCGCTTGGCCTCCTCCAGCAGCAGGTTCTTGCGCAGCAAATCGTCCTCATGGGCCCTCAATTCGCCGATGGTTTTGTTGCGCGAAGCCATGATCTGACCAATTTCATCCTTTCGGATCAGATTATCATCAATATACTCATGTTCGCGATCCTCCAAATGAGTTGCCCAATCGGCATCAAGCATTAGCCGCAACGGCCGATATACATAGAGCGGCATTATGACAAGTTCAAGCATCAAAACCGCGAGGACGTAAATAATGCCTAAAACACCAAAAGGCGCATACCTTGCGAGGCTGATGGCATTTTGATAATATGCGTGGGGTAACCGCACCCGGCGAAACATGCCAGTAGCGGGAGCCTTCCGGTAGAGGAAATCGTCTTTTACCGCGTCTCCGAAAATCAGGCCGGGATGTTGATGTAACCAATCCCGTATATCGAACGGAATGGCCAGGTCGTTGGCTGTTCCCTCCCGATAATCGTACAGATCGATCGCCGCCAGATTCGAAAGAGGCTGGTCCTGAGAAAAGAGCTGTGTTACCAAATGCGCCTCCCGGCGGCGGGCGCCATCGATCCGGTCGCGGATAATCGGGATCAGCGTTGAGTAAACGGCAAGCGTGAGGACGAAAAAGAAAAAATTGTGCAGCACTACCAGTTTCAGGCGTACTTTGAGGTCGCCAAAGAGTTTATCGAGCGAAGTCCGTCTGATTCTAGGCTTATCGTTCAAAGAGAATTTTTCTCCCAGTTGTAGAATTTTTGCTGTTGTGGTAGAAATATAGGAAGCTCATGGGCCCCATCTTTGCAAAATCTTTTGACAAAACCCTTCGCCTCGGCGTCGCAGTAGTTGGTGTGACCGTCCTTGGCGTCGCTGGTGTCGTTGGCTACCTGGCGTTGCCAGAGAACATCGAAACCGGCTACCAACCCATTCAACCCGTTCCGTACAGCCACAAGCTGCACGCCGGAAACCTGGGAATGGACTGCCGCTACTGCCACTATACAGTGGAAAAATCCAGCTACGCCGCCGTTCCGCCTTCTTCAGTATGCATGAACTGCCATGCGAAAGTCCGTCCGAATAGCGATCATATCAAAAAGATCAAAGCCAGCTACGACACCGGTACGCCGATGCCGTGGGTCAAGGTGCACCAACTGCCTGACTTCGTGTACTTTAACCACAAAGCACACGTCAACGCCGGCGTCAGTTGCGTCAGCTGCCACGGCCGTGTTGACCAGATGATTGAGGTCAAGCAAGTCGAGGTACTGACCATGGCCTGGTGCCTGGATTGCCATCGCAACCCTGAATCCAGAGTAAGGCCATCCGATTTGGTCACGAAGCTGGATTGGAAGCCGGAGCGCGATCCGGCGGAGATTGGCCGCGAACTCATTGCGCAAAAAGGAATTCACCCACCGACAAACTGCTCGGGGTGCCACCGATGATTCAGATTTCAGAACTCCAAAACACCGGCAAGAAGTACTGGCGCAGTTTAGAAGATCTAGCCGGCACTTCGCAATTCAATGAATGGCTGCACAGGGAATTCCCCGAAGGTGCGGCGGAGATGGACACCAACTCGCGGCGTAACTTCCTGCAGTTGATGGCAGCCTCGCTCGGCTTGGCCGGTTTAACCGCCTGCAGCCGTTCCGTGGCGCACGTCCTGCCGCTGGCAAAAGCGGCCGAAGAACAGATTCCTGGCAACCCGCTGTACTATGCCACCTCCATGCAGAGTGGCGGATCGGCCGTTGGCCTGATTGTGGAAGTGCATGATGGCCGCCCCACGAAACTCGAAGGGAACCCAAAGCATCCAGGCAGCTTAGGTGCAGTCAACGCCTTTACTCAAGCCTCAATCCTGGGGCTGTACGATCCGGACCGTGCCACCAAGATCATGAATCAGGGGAAGGAAGCCAAATGGGCTGACTTCACGAAAGCCGCCGGAGCAATCACTGGCGATGGCGACAACCTGCGGATTCTGAGCGGCAAAATCATCTCGCCGACAACGTTGGGACTCAAGGCCCAGTTGATGGCGAAGTTCCCCAAAGCAAAATGGGTTGAGTACGAGCCTGTTTCCCACGACAACGTGCTGGCAGGCACGGAACTCGCTTTTGGCGAGGCTGCCCTGCCCCACTATCACTACGAAAAAGCAGATGTAATTGTCTCGCTCGATTGTGATTTCCTGGGACTCGATTCCGACACGACCACCGCAATTACAGCCTACGCCAATCGCCGCCGCGTAAAGACCGGGCACGAAGAAGAGATCAACCGCCTGTACGTGATTGAAAATGCGTACACAATCACCGGCGCAGCGGCCGATCACCGCCTTCGCATGAAGGCCTCCGACATCTACACACTGGTGGCTGAACTGGCAAAGCCGTTGAAGGTTTTAGACGGCCAAAGCAAAGCAGTCAAAGCACTGTGGAAGGATCTGGAATCGCACAAGGGCAAGAGCATCGTAGTTGCCGGTCCGCGGCAACCGGCGATTGTTCACGCGCTGGTCGCCTCCATCAATCAACAACTCGGCAATGTAGGCGAAACGGTCACCTACACCAAAGCGGCCAAACCCGGCACCGGCATCGTTGAGCTGAGCAAGGAATTGGCTGGCAGCAAAGTACAGACCCTGGTGATTCTGGGCGGCAACCCCGCTTATGACGCACCCGCCGATACGGATTTCGCGAACGCCATGAAGAAGGCGGCGAACGTCATTCACCTCGGCTACGACACCAACGAAACCGCGGCAGCTGCGAACTGGAGCATCCCGGAAGCGCACTTCCTCGAAGCGTGGGGCGACCTGCGGCACGTGGACGGCACGGCAAGCATCCAGCAGCCGATGATCGAACCGATGTTCGGCGGCAAGACGGCTGCGGAAATCATAGCCGTGCTGGTTGGAGCCAAGAGCAACAAGGCTTACGATCTGGTGAAAGCCCACTGGAACCTTGCCGACAAACAATGGCGCGCCGCGCTGCACGAAGGCGTCATTGAAGCCGGCAAGGCCGATGCACCCAAAGTAAACGCCGATTGGAAACGCATCGAAGCGGCTCCGAAACCGGCTGCCGGCGCAGGAATCGAAGTTGTCTACCGCGCCAGCACAAGCGTATTCGACGGACGCTTTGCCAATAACGGATGGCTGCAGGAAACCGCTGATCCTCTCACCAAATTGGTGTGGGATAATGCGGCACTCATCAGTCCGAAGACAGCAAAAGCAATGAGCATCAGCGATGGCGACATGCTGTCCATCGAACGTAACGGCAAGAAAGTGGAAGCTCCGGCCTTGATCCAACCGGGCCATGCAGACGACTCGGTCACACTGATTCTTGGATATGGCCGCACGCAAGTGGGCCGCGTCGGCAAGGGTGTCGGCTACAACGCGTATCCGCTGCGCACCTCTGACGCGATGGACATCGCCACCGGCGCGAGCGTGAAAAAGACCGGCGCAACCTATCATCTGGTGACAACGCAATCCCATCACCAGTTGGAAGGCGGCGGCCAGATGGAACGTCACGTCGCCCGCGAAGCTTCTTTCGAAGAGTACAAGAAAGAGCCGAAAATCATCGCCGAGATGGAAGAAGCTCCGGAAGATTATTCGATCTATGGCAGTTTTGACTACTCCAAGGGCAACCAGTGGGGCATGACCATCGATCTCAACGCCTGCATTGGTTGCAACGCCTGCCAAGTGGCCTGCCAGGCGGAAAACAACATTCCGATTGTTGGTAAAGATCAGGTCTACAAGGGCCGCGAAATGAACTGGATCCGTCTGGACCGTTACTTCTCAGGTACGGATGAGGATCCGCAAGTGGTGCATCAACCGGTTGCGTGCGCACAGTGCGAAGCCGCACCTTGCGAATCGGTCTGCCCGGTAGCCGCAACCTCGCACTCGCCGGAAGGGCTGAACGACATGGCGTATAACCGCTGCGTCGGAACCCGCTACTGCGCCAACAACTGTCCGTTCAAAGTCCGCCGCTTCAACTTCCTCGGTTGGAACAACGACGTCGACGATTTCACGAAGAACGTCTTCAACCCCAACGTCACCGTGCGTATGCGCGGTGTGATGGAAAAGTGCACCTACTGCGTGCAGCGTATTCAGGAAGTCAAAATTCAGGCGAAGGCGGACGGCCGCCGGCAGATCAAGGACGGCGAAATCAAAACCGCCTGCCAGCAGACCTGCCCCGCGCAAGCCATTTCGTTCGGAAATATCAACGATCCGGAGTCGGCTGTTTCAAAGATGAAAAAGCAGCACCGCAACTACACGATGCTCGACGAATTGAACATCAAACCGCGCACCTCCTTCCTGGCGAAGATGCGCAATCCGAATCCGGAGGTCGCGTAAGCAAATGGCAGACCTGGCAATTAAACACATAGATGTCCCTTTAATACAGGGCAACCCGACACTGGGCCAAGTCACCCACACCGTCGCCGACATTGTCGAGCGGCCGGTACACCCGAACTGGTATAAGGCTCTGGCCGTCACCGGTTCGATCACCGCTCTAATGGGGGCGATGTTGGGCTACCTGGTTTTCACTGGTATCGGCGTCTGGGGTAACAACTCCCCGGTCGGCTGGGCATGGGACATCACGAACTTCGTGTTCTGGATCGGTATCGGCCACGCCGGCACGTTGATCTCGGCAATTTTGTTCCTGTTCCGCCAGAAGTGGCGGACGTCGATCAACCGCTTCGCCGAAGCGATGACGCTGTTCGCCGTCGCTTGCGCTGCGATTTATCCTGGCGTTCACATCGGACGTCCGTGGCGCGCTTACTGGCTGTTCCCCATTCCCAACCTGGATTTGAATATGTGGCAGAACTTCCGCAGCCCGCTGCTGTGGGACGTGTTCGCCGTATCGACTTACGGTACGGTGTCGTTATTGTTCTGGTATGTCGGTCTGGTGCCTGATCTGGCTACGATTCGCGACCGCGCAACAACCAAGCTGCGCGCCACCATTTACGGCGTTTTCGCATTAGGCTGGCGCGGGTCGGCGACGCACTGGAAACACTACGAAAAGGCCTACCTGCTGCTGGCCGCTTTGTCCACGCCGCTGGTGCTTTCCGTACACACCATCGTTAGCTTCGACTTCGCGGTCTCGATCCTGCCAGGCTGGCACACAACGATCTTCCCGCCTTACTTCGTCGCCGGAGCCATTTTTAGCGGCTTTGCGATGGTTGTGACACTCATGGTTATCGCACGCTGGGCCTTCCAAGTTCAACATCTGGTTACGATGAAGCACTTGGAAAACATGAACAAAGTGATCCTCGCTACCGGCATGATCGTCGGTTACGCCTACGGCACTGAGTTCTTCACCGCCTGGTATAGCGGCAACAAGTACGAGCAGTTCGTGTTCATCAACCGTGCTTTCGGTCCATACTACTGGGCCTACTGGACGATGGTCACCTGCAACGTGCTGGTTCCTCAGATCTTCTGGTTTAAGAAAATGCGCACAAGCCTCCCCGTTATGTTCGTCGTTTCCCTCTTGGTGAACGTGGGTATGTGGTTTGAGCGTTTCGTAATTATCGTCACCAGCTTGCACCGCGACTTCCTGCCGTCAAGCTGGGGCTACTTCCGCCCGACGTTCGTTGACATCCTGACGTTCTTCGGTACTTTCGGCCTGTTCCTCACGCTGTTTCTGTTCTTCGTGCGGTTCCTGCCAATGATTGCTCTTTCGGAAGTGAAAGGAATGATGGCGCATGACAACCATGACAAACACTAATCGGGAATCCACAGTGCATGGCGTGCTGGCTGACTTCGCAACGCCCGATGAGTTGATGACGGCGATAAAAGAAGCCCGCAAGCGCGGCTATACGAAGTTCGAAGCATACACGCCGTTTCCGATTCACGGCATCGACGAAGCGATGGGCGCTCCACGTTCGCCGCTCGGCTATATCGTGATGTGCGGCGGCCTGGTCGGCGGTACAATCGCCCTGCTGCTGCAATGGTGGACTGGCGCGGTTGCCTATCCGCTGACGATTGCCGGCAAGCCGCTGTTTGCGATTGAACCGTCGATACCAATCACCTTTGAGCTGACAGTGCTCTTGGCGTCGTTCTGCGCAGTGTTTGGCATGTTTGCGCTAAACGGCCTCCCTCAGTTCTATCATCCGGTTTTCAACTACAAGAAGTGGAAGGGCGCCACCGACGACCGCTTTCTGTTTGTGATTGAAGCCCGCGACCGCAAGTTCAAAGCAGGCGACGACTGGAGTTGGCTCGGAACCGAAGTGGAGATGGTTGAGGAATAACGGATGCGGCAAATTTTCTTAAGTTCATTAATTCCGGCTGCCCTGCTGCTTACGGGTTGCGTTGGTTCATCCAGCCGCACCCCTCCGATTGAACTCATTCCGGACATGAAGCATCAGATGAAGGTGAAGGCGCAGACCGATCAGGCACGCCGTCCGGTAACCAACACGGTTGCTATCGGCCATCTGAAGGACGACGATGCGTATTACACTGGCGTTGTCGGCGACAAATACATCGGCTTGAATCCCGAAAAGATTGATCGCGCGTTGCTTGAGCGCGGTCAAAAGCGCTTCACCATTTATTGCACGCCGTGTCACGATCAAACCGGCAACGGCCGCGGCATCGTCCCGACGCGATTCCCCAGTTGGTTGCCATCGAGCTTGCAGGATCCTCGCCAGAAGGCGATGGTCGATGGAGAAATCTTCAATATCATGACAATCGGCCGCCGCACTATGCCGAGCTATGCCAACCAGATTACCGAGAAGGACCGCTGGGCGATTGTCGCTTACGTGCGCGCCCTGCAACGGACAACAAGTGGAACGCTCGCCGACGTACCGAGCAATCTGAAGGCGGAGTTGAAATAATGGCACACGGAAAACATACTCACGCACGGGATAGTTATCAACTCTCGCCGGAGACATTCACCAAAGGGCGTAACATCCTTACTGGCCTTGCGCTGTTTAGCTGGGTCGGCCTCGCGGCTGGCTTCGCGACGGACCCGGCACGGTTTCATCAGAGCTATTTGGTTGCCTTTCTGCTGGTTGCTTCGATCGTCATCGGCTCTTTGTTCTTTGTCATCGTGCAGCACCTGACCGGAGCGGCCTGGAGCGTATCGGTTCGCCGCATCGCGGAAAATATCGCGGCATCCATGCCGGTTGTCGGGCTGCTGTTCATTCCTGTTGCTTTGGGCGTAGCCTACACATACTCGTGGAGCACCCACGCCGTGCACGGCAAAGAAGCTTATCTAAGCAATCAATGGTTCTACATTCGCGCAGTGATCTTCTTTGTTGGCTGGTCATTGTTGGCCCTCAAGCTGAACTCGAATTCCACCGCGCAGGATGCAACAAAGGACCGCAAGTACACAGATTCATCCGGTAAATTCAGCCCTCCCGGCATGTTGTTCCTGTTCCTGACGGGCACGCTGGCATCGTTTGACTGGATCATGTCATTGAATCCGCATTGGTACTCCACCATCTTCGGCATTTACTTTCTGGCTGGCAGCGCCTGGGGCTTCTACGCCATTTTGATTTTGATCGCAATCACGTTACGCGAATGCGGCGTGTTAGCCAATTCGATCAATGAAGAGCACTATCACGATCTGGGCAAGTGGATGTTCGCCCACACCGTTTTCTGGGCTTACATCGCGTTCTCACAGTACATGCTGATCTGGTACGCCAACCTGCCCGAAGAAACGATTTTCTTCCACCGCCGAACGGAAGGCACGTGGGCCATCTGGAGTGCGATCCTGGTGATTGGTCACTTCTGGCTGCCCTTCTTTGTGCTGATGACACGCGCTGCGAAGCGCAATTTGAAACTGCTGCGCATCGTGGCAATCTGGGTTGTCTTCATGCAATGGTTTGACCTCTACTGGCTGGTGATGCCGACCTTCCAGGTTGGTAACTTCAACCTGAACTGGATGGATTTCGTTGCTCCGATTGCGACACTGAGCACCGTAGGTATTGAGTTCTGGCGCCGCATGGGCGCACATTCCATCGTACCGACGGGCGATCCCGAATTTGAGAAAGGATTGGAGTTCCAAAATGTCTGATCCACACGTGAAAGCTGGCTTCGACGACACCGAACCGGAAGCGCAGTATGTCCTGATTTTTTCCATCGCGATCATTGTGACCATCGTCGCGACCATGCTGTTTGTCACAGCCTATTACGACGCAGCGCATGACAAGCTGGTCTACGAACGGCAGCAGTTGCCGATTAACGAAGACCTGCGCAACCTGCGCACGCGCGCGGACAATGAACTGCATTCCTACGGCTACGTCGACAAGACAGCAGGCCAGGTTCGCATTCCGATTGAGCGGGCGATGGAGTTGGTTTTAACCGAGGCTGCCGAAGGCAAGCCCAAGTATCCAACCACGCCTTACATTGTTAAGAAGGAAGAGCCGGTTGCAGTTGCTGGAGCCATACCGGGCGCAAAGCCTGGTGAAGCACCAGCCGCCGCCCCTGCTGGAGGTCATGCTGTTGCGCCTGCTGCTCCTGCTCATAAGTAACGTATTCCTCTTCGCCGAAGAGAAGTTACCAGCAGAGCTGGAAGGTGTGGGTGTGACTGAGCATTTGGGCGCGCAGGTCGATCTTGGCCTGACGTTCATTGCCGAAAACGGCTACCCGGTGGAGTTGAGATCGTTCTTCCACAAGGGCCGGCCGGTGATCTTGGATTTGGTGTATTACCGTTGCCCGATGTTGTGCAATCTGGTAATGAACGGGCAAACCAGCGCATTGCGCGAAGTAGCCTGGTCGCCGGGGAAAGAGTTCGATATCGTGACGATTTCGATCGATCCGAAAGAGACTTTCAACCTGGCGGTGGATAAGAAACAGTATTACCTGACCAGCTATGAAAGGCCGGTCAACGGCGGGTGGCACTTTTTGGTGGACGAACACGACAACGTGAAGAAGCTGGCCGAGCAGGTGGGCTTCCACTATAAGTACAGTCCGAGCCAGGAACAGTATGCACATGCCGCGGCGATCATGATTCTGACGCCGGAAGGCAAGGTTTCGCGCTACTTGTACGGGATCAAACTGAAAACGCGCGATCTGCGGTTGGCGTTGACCGAGGCGAGTGAATCGAAGTTAGGTTTGAGTTTTGATAAGTTTCTGCTGTACTGCTTCCATTATGATCCGCAGGCGAAATCGTATGTGGTTTTCGCCACCAACATTATGCGGGCCGGGGGCGTACTGATTGTTCTAGTGCTGGGGTCTGTGCTCTGGCATCTGTTTAAGCAGGAGAGAAAACTGGAGATGGCAAGATGAATTGGCTCCGAGACTGGATGTTGCCCAGCCAAAACAGCGCGTATGCCCGAGACTACGACTTTATGTACATGTCGCTGGTCGGCTTGAGCGCTTTCTTTTTTCTATTAATCGCTGGCTTGTGCCTGTTTTTCGTAGTGAAATACAAGCGCCGCGCGAATGACGGGCCAACCCCGCATATCACGCACAATCTGACATTGGAACTGGTGTGGAGCATCATTCCGCTGATCATCGTCATCGGGATCTTCTTCTGGGGCTTCCATGGCTACATGAATGCCACCGTGGCGCCGGGCGATGCTCTGGAAATTCAGGTCACTGGCAAGAAATGGCTGTGGACCTTTGAATATCCGGACGGCATGCGCACCATCAACGAAATCCACGTGCCGGTGAACAAGGCCGTTCACCTCATTATGACCAGCGAGGATGTGATCCACAGCTTCTACATCCCCGGCATGCGCATTAAGCAGGACGTTGTACCGGGCCGTTACACGGAAGAGTGGTTCCGTGCCGACCAAGCAGGCTTTCAACAGGTGTTCTGCGCCGAATACTGCGGCAAATCGCACTCGCAGATGTTGGCGAAGATCTTTGTCGATACTCCCGCCAAGTATGCCGAATGGCTGGAAAAGGGCGACGAGTTCACGCAAACGGCTCCTCTCAAAGAAGTCGGCCAGAAGGTGTGGGAAAACCGCGGCTGCAAAGAGTGCCACTCTATTGACGGCGTAAAGGGCCAGGGCCCAAGTTTCAAGGGCATCTGGGGCAAGATGGAAATGATGAGCGATGGAAAGCCCTATCAGATCGACGCCAACTACATTCGCGAATCCATGATGTACCCACAGGCCAAAGTAGTTAAGGGCTTTGAACCGATCATGCCCACATTCCAGGGCCTGTTGCGCGAACGCGAAATCCTTGGTGTCATTGAATACATCAAGTCGTTGCAGTGAGGTGAAACGTGATCAACACTGAAAATATACAATCAACCCATACTATTCACCCCGAGAAGGATTATCTAGAAGACGGCAATGGCATCATGTCGTGGCTGTACACCGTCGATCACAAGCGGATCGGCGTGATGTATCTGTGGTCCATCATGTTCTTCTTCTTCATCGGCGGCCTGTTCGCCATGCTGATCCGCACGCAGTTGTTGACGCCAACTGGCTCCATCATGGACCAGGAGACCTATAACCGGGTCTTCACGCTGCACGGCGTCATCATGGTGTTCCTCTTCATCATTCCTTCGATTCCCGCCGCACTTGGCAACTTTGTGATGCCGTTGATGCTAGGAGCGAAAGACGTGGCTTTCCCCAGGTTAAACCTGGCAAGCTACTACGTTTATGTTCTGGGCGCCATCATTGCAATCGTCTCGATCGTCACTGGCGCGGTCGACACCGGCTGGACATTCTATACGCCTTATTCGACCACCTCGAATAATAGCGTCAGCATGATGACCTTCGCCGCGTTCGTGTTGGGCTTCTCATCGATCTTCACCGGCATCAATTTCATAGCCACCATCCACAAATTGCGAGCGCCCGGCATGGGTTGGTTCGATATGCCGCTCTTTGTATGGGGCATCTATGCCACCGCAATCATTCAGGTCTTAGCCACGCCGGTTCTGGGCATCACGCTGGCGCTGCTGATCATGGAACGTACGTTCTCCATCGGCATCTTCGATCCGGCCATGGGCGGCGATCCGGTCCTGTTCCAACACTTCTTCTGGTTCTATTCGCACCCGGCCGTGTACATCATGATTCTGCCTGGCATGGCGATCATTTCGGAAGTAATTCCGACATTCAGCCACAAGACAATCTTTGGTTACCGTGCCATCGCGTTCTCCAGCGTAGGCATCGCGCTGATCGGCTTCCTGGTATGGGGACATCACATGTTCGTCAGCGGCCAGTCACAACTGGCTTCGGCCATCTTCTCGTTCCTCACGTTCCTGGTGGCCATCCCGTCCGGCATCAAAGTGTTCAACTGGCTCGCCACAATGTATCGAGGAAGCATCTCGCTGGAAGCTCCGATGCTCTATGCCATTAGCTTCCTGCTACTCTTCGGCATTGGCGGCTTGACCGGTATCTTCCTTGGCTCTATCGCAACAGACGTTCACTTACACGACACTTACTTCGTGGTCGCCCACTTCCACTATGTGATGATGGGCGGAACGGTCATCGCGTTTCTTGCCGGCCTGCACTACTGGTGGCCCAAGATCTTCGGCCGCATGTACTCTGAGAGCGCTGCGCGCGTCTCCTGCGCCTTGATCTTCGTTGGCTTCAACATGACCTTCCTGAGCCAGTTCATTTTGGGTAGCCGCGGTATGCCGCGCCGCTATGCAACCTATCTGGATCAGTTCCAGCCGCTGCATCAGTTCTCCACCTTCGGCGCGTGGGTCATCGGCCTGGGCTTCTTCATCATGGCTGGCTATCTGTTTGCATCCTTCCGCAATCCGAAGAATGTACCGCCGAATCCGTGGGGCAGCAAGACGCTGGAATGGGAAGCGCTTTCGCCGCCCATCACTCACAATTTCCACGAAGCGCCTATCCCGCAGCACGGCCCTTACGATTACCGGCCAAATCCTGCGCCTATCGGGAGCAACCACTAAATGAGCACAGTTACTCATCCTGAGCACCACGCGGAGCATCACGACCCGCACCAGCAGCACCATTTCGCAACCGCGGAACAGCAGTTCGATGCCAGCAAACTCGGCATGTGGCTCTTCCTGGTCACTGAAGTTCTGTTATTCGGCGGCCTGTTCGTAGGCTTCGGCATGATGCAATCCAAGTATCCGGAAGCATTCATGGCCGCACACCAACACCTGAGTTGGAAGCTAGGCGCACTGAACACCGTTGTCCTGCTGATTTCCAGCTTCACCATGGTGATGGCTGTGCTTGCGGCGCAGACCAACGAAAAGAAGAAACTGATCGTCTTCCTGATTCTGACGCTGATTTGCGCCGGAATCTTCCTTGGCGTCAAGTATGTAGAGTATTCCGAAAAGTTCGAACACGGCCTGCTGCCTGGTAAGTTTTACGCCTCGCATGAAACCGGCGGACCGGACGGCCAGTTCATGTTCTTCAGCTTCTACTTCCTGATGACCGGCCTGCACGGCTTCCACATCCTGGGCGGTATGGCGGTCATGGGCTGGGTTCTGGTTCGAGCTATCAAGGGTGAATTCTCATCCGAATACTACACGCCTGTTGACCTGGTCGGGCTATACTGGCACTTGGTCGATTTGATCTGGATCTATCTGTTCCCGTTACTTTACCTAATATCATGAGCGGACATTCACACACTGTATCCTACTCGGCCAGCCTCAAACTCTACGCTGGCGTACTGACAACCTTGCTGGTGTTGACGGCCATCACCGTGGCCGCGTCACGCATCGATTTCGGCGCCGGCAACATCGTGATCGCCATGATCATTGCCACCATTAAGGCTTCCATTGTGGCGCTTTTCTTCATGCACCTGCGCCACGATAAGCCGGTGAACGCCATCGCCTTCACCAGTTCGCTGTTCTTCCTGGCCTTGTTCATCGGCTTCTGCCTGATCGACGCCAAGAGCCGCATCACCCCGATCACGGTTGGCCTCAAGCCAATTCCGACCATGCCGAACGCTCCTGGTCCTGGCCGCCACTTTGTTCCAGGCGCGCCTCTGCCTGGTTTCGGTCCGGCCCCCGTGGCAGCGACGACGGCTCCGGCCGCCGCTGCCGCTGAACATGGTGCCGCGCCGGCTGCTCCGGCTGCGGAACAGCACCACTAGAACTTGTCTTCTAAAGTAATATCCGCGGTCATCGCGTTAGCATCAGTGGCAGCACTGATGCTAACCATCCGCATGATTCCGCACTTCGGTATCTACTTCGACGAAGCCCTTTTCGCCCCCGCCCTGTATCAGCCCGATACCCGCCTCATCCACGTCCAGATCTTCGGTTTCACGCTTCCGCTAATGGTGATGTCGTACGTTGGCGCACTGAAGCTCTACCTATGGAAACTGATCTTTGCCATCGCCAGTCCTTCGGTGTGGTCCGTTCGCTTTCCCATGCTGATGGTGGCTGTGCTCTGCGCCGGTACGTGGGGCCAGACGCTTACCAAACTCGGCGCACAACGCGCCTCAGGGGTCTGCACCGGCCTGATGCTTACCTCGGCCTCATTCCTGATGTGTTCCACTTTCGACTGGGGGCCGGTCGCGCTGCAAATGCTGCTTGGCGCATGGGCCGTGAACCTGCTATCGCGCGACAAACTGCCGTTGCTGGCCGGCATTCTGATCGGGCTCGCACTGTGGGACAAGCTGACATTTGCCTTCGCTTATGGCCCCCTGCTCGCCGTGCTTGCTATGCGCCGTCCGCGCTGGCAAGTCGCAGTAGGAATGCTGATCGGCGGGTCACCATTGCTCTATGCCCTGACCAAGGCATCGCCTGCACAGTCACTGGTATTCCACATCACGCCTGAACTCCTCTGGGGCCGCCTCGCCCTGATGACCTCCACCATGACCGGCTCCGGCCTTATGGGCTTCATGGCTGTGGGCAAACCTGTACCCGACTTCCCTGCCCTGGTGCTGCTAGCCCTCATCGCTGCCGTGGCCGTGAAAGGCCCGTGGCGCAACACGCGCGTCGCGTTCGCGGTGAGTATTGTTCTCTCCTGGTGCGCCATGGCCATGTTCCAGAACATCGGCATGTCCGTGCATCACACCGTGCTGCTGACGCCGATTCTGTGTGCACTCATCGCCTTGACCATCGAAGACGCAGGCCCGCGCCCGTGGGAAGCGGCGCTCTTACCGTTGGTCGCATTGAACCTGTACAGCCTGTATGAACTCGGCCGGGCCACGCCGCGCCCACTGTGGTCGCCGGTACTCAACGACATCGCGACGCGCATCGCCCCGCGCGCTCCGCAACGCATCGTCTGCGACGACTGGGGCCTGCAAAACACCATCTGGTTAATGTCTGAAGGCAAATTGCGCCCGACCACCATCACCGTGACGGACACGCTCAGCGCCGCTGACCGCAAGTCCGTCACCACCGCATTGACCACGCCCGGCACCATGTTCATCACCTTCACCGAGCCCAACCGCGTCTTCCCCAAAGGCCACCAGGCCATCCAGAAACTGGCCCAGGAACTTGGCCTTCCAATTGCTACCGTGGAACGCATAAGAGGGACCGTTGAATTCGATTCCTTCTTCGCACCCTCGCGGAGGTAAGCCATGCAATTCACTCGAAGACAGTCAGCGCTCCTGCTGGGAGCCGCCGCCGTGCCTCTGCACGCCGCCACCAGCGGCTGGACGCCCGAACATGACCAGGCCATGCTTGGCCATGCGCTGCGCTCCATGGATGCGAACTATGACCCAGTTGAGCACATGATCGGCCGCAAACTGGGCGACGCTTATAGCTATCACTCGGCGATCCGCAACGGCGTTGCCCATCCTACGCGTGACTCATTGGAATACGCGCTCCTCTTGCTCGAGGCCGGCCGAGCCGAACGCTCCTTCGAAGTGATCGACCGCGTGATCCGCGAACAGGACACCGACACAGCCAGTCGCTTCTACGGCATCTGGGGTTGGTATATGGAAGAACCCGCCCGCGTCATGAACCCGGCCGATTTCAACTGGGCCGACTTCAACGGATCGCTGCTGCTGTTGATCGAACTGCGCCACGGAGCCAAGCTGCCGGCCGATCTGCGCAAGCGCGTCCACGAATCCATCCATCACGCCGCTTACTCCATTCGCAAACGCAACGTCTCCATGGGCTACACCAACATCGCTGCGCAGGGAACCTTCGTCACGCTTGCCGCGGGCAAACTGCTCGACGACCGCGTCCTGTGGGACTACGCCGTCGACCGCCAGCAGCGCTTCGCCGCCAAGATCGACGAGACCGGCAGCTTCGCCGAATACAACAGCCCCACCTACTGCAACGTCACTATCGTCAACCTGACGCGCATCGCCACGTACATCAAGGATGAGCAGGTGCTGGCGCTGAACGAAAAGCTGCACGAGCGCGTGTGGCGTCATCTGGGCAATCACTGGCATTCGACCACGCGCCAACTGGCCGGCCCCATGAGCCGCTGCTATTCGACCGACATCGGCAAGCCCATGTGGCTGCAAAAGGCGCTCGGCGGCGCGTTGGAGTTCGCGTCATTGAAGGACCTGCAGAGCGGCCGCGCGCCGTCTTCCGGCGAGGTCGCCATCACCGCCTACCGCTGCCCGCCCAACGTCGCACCGACATTCCTGAATCCCCCCACCACGCACCAATACCGCGAGTGCTTCATCCCCGGCGTGCAAGGGACCACCTGGATTGAAAAGGATTACTGCCTGGGCTCAGTAAACCGCGGCGATTTCTGGATCCAGCGCCGCCCGTTGCTCGCCTATTGGTCGCCCTCGCATTACGCGCAAATGCGCTTCATGAAGGACGACTACGACTTTTCCTCGGCCCTCATCTACATGACGCAGGAGCGTAACCGCGTGATGGGCGTAGTGAACTTCCGCAGCCCCGGAGGAGACAAGCACATCAGTATCGACATGGTGAAGAACGGCCAGTTCGAAGCCCGGTCTCTGCGCCTGCAGCTCGACATTTCCGATCCGGCCGCCAAAATCACCATCGACGGTCTGCGCGCGGTGATCGAATCCGGCCCCGTTAAGATGGAGTTTCAAGTCCGCGCCGGAATCTTCGGTGCAAATAAACCCGCTTTGCGCGCCGAAAAAGGCCACCTATTTATCAACATGGTGAAAACCGATTCCGCGCAAATTCTTCGATGGAGCGAAGTGAAGCAGGCCTTCCTCGCGTTCACCCTCACCATCGGCGAGACCACGTCTGCCGCATTCAAACATCAACTGGATGACGCGACAAAGACCGTGCAATGCGAATGGGGCGGGATGGAACTGCTGGCCGGAACGCGCGTGGACACAGTGGCAAACCAGGAGAAAGCCTTCCGCGAATCCCGCAACGGCTTGCCTGTTGCCATGCAGCGTTTGCCATAAAATGAAACCGAAACCGCCACAGCGTGGCGAGATTTGGCGCTAACCCACTGATTCCAGGTTCAACAACCGCCACAGCGTGGCGGTTTGCCGCTCACAACTGAGCGGCCGTCTCTTCCCATTCAGCCGTAGCCGCCGCAGCCTTGGCGCGCAACTCGTCCATCTTATTCGCCAATCGCAGCGACTCCTCGGCGCTCTTATAGTTCATCAGCGCCGCTTCGCACTCCGCAATCTCCGCCTCAAACCGCCCGATCTCGTTCTCCAAAAACTCGCACCGTTCCTGCATCTGGCGCAGCTTGATCGGATTCACGCGCTTCTCTTTCGCTTGCGCTGGCTCCTCCGCAACCGCCACAGCCTCCGCCGCCGCGACAACCGCAGGAGTGGCCGCCGCAATCACTGCCGCCGGGCCGCCCGACTTGCGCCACAAATAATCCTGATAATTCCCAGGAAATACGCGAACTTCCCCGTCGGCCACTTCGATAATTCGCGTCGCCAACTGGTCAATAAAATAGCGGTCGTGCGAAACGAAAACCACGGTCCCATTGAAGTCGGCCATGGCGTTCAACAGAACGTCCTTCGCCCGCATGTCCAAGTGGTTCGTCGGTTCGTCCAGCAGCAAAAAGTTCGAAGGATGCAGCAGCATGCGCGCCAGCGCGTAGCGGTTGCGCTCACCGCCCGAAAGCACGCCGATGCGCTTGAACACATCGTCCTCACTGAACAAAAAGCAGCCCAGCAGATTGCGCAATTCGGTCTGTGTCGACTGGCTGCCCACGCTGGTCAAATCGTCGAGCATCGTCACGTTCACATCAAGCTCTTTGTACTGATCCTGCGCGAAGTAATCGACTTCAATATTGTGGCCCAGAATGTAGTCGCCCGTCGTCAGCGGCTCGGAACCCGCCAGCAACTTGATCAGCGTCGATTTACCCGCACCGTTCACGCCGACCAACGCAATCCGGTCGCCGCGCTCAATCACGAAGTTCGCGCCGCTGAACACCTGCTTATCGCCATACGACTTCGAAACGTTCTTGAACTCGGCCACAATACGCCCGCCAGGCTTCGGCTGCGGAAAGCGGAAGTTGATAGTCTTTTCTTCGGCCGGCAGTTCGATGCGCTCAATACGGTCCAGTTCCTTAATGCGGCTCTGCACCTGCTTGGCCTTGGTGGCCTGCGCGCGAAAGCGGTTGATGAACGATTCCAACTGCTCAATCTTATCTCGCTGATTGGCGTACGCCGCCTCCAACTGCGCCTTGCGCTCGGCCTTCTGCGACAGATATTTTTCGTAGTTGCCGGAGTAGAAGAACACCTTTTTGTTCCAGATTTCGATGGTCTTGTTCACCGTGACATCCAGAAAATAGCGATCATGCGAGATCAGCACGAACGCGAACGGATAGTGCGTCAGATACTCTTCCAGCCAGTTACGCGCTTCCAAATCCAAGTGGTTGGTCGGTTCGTCCAACAGCAGCAGATTCGGCTTTTCCAGCAGCAGTTTGGCCAGCGCAATGCGCATCTGCCAACCGCCGGAAAACTCCTCCGTCCGCTTGGCCCACTCTTCTTTTTTGAAGCCCAACCCGCCCAGCACCGCGCCCACCTGCGCATCCAGCGCATAGCCATCGCGCGTAATGAACTCGCCTTCCAGCCGGTGGTAGCGCTCGGTGATCTGCGCGTATTCGGGGCTCAAAGGGTCAGTCTCAGCCATGCGATGCATCAGAGACTCCATCTCTGTTTCCATCGCCCGCACGTTGTCGAACACGCTCATGCACTCAGCGAAGACGCTGCGCCCGCTAAGGTTCAGGCCATCCTGCGGCAGATAGCCCGCAGTGATGCCCTTCATCGCCGTGTGAGTGCCGTAGTCGAGCGACTCCATGCCGCCCAGCACCTTCAGCAGCGTCGATTTGCCGGTGCCATTGGCGCCCACCAAACCAGCGCGGTCCTGTGCGGTAATCAGCCAGTCGAGCCCTTCAAAGAGCAGTTTGTGGCCGAAGCGTTTTCCGGCCCCTGTAAGTTGGATCATGGATTCAGATGACGGAGGATGCGGCCAGGCCGCTTTCCCGTTACCTTACCATTTTCAACTACTGGCTCTCCATTCACAATCACTAAATCAAAGCCCTCGGAATAATGGTGTGGATCCTGGTACGTCGATTTGTCCTGAACCTTCGCCGGATCGAACACCAAAAGGTCAGCCGCGAAGCCTTCGCGGATCAATCCGCGGTCTTTGAAATCGAATGTGCGGGCCGGCAGCGACGTCATGCGGCGCACCGCATCTTCCAGCGTCAGCACGTTGCGCACGCGGACATATTCGGCCAGCACGCGCGCATTGGTGCCGTAGCCGCGCGGGTGCGGCATGCCCACGCCGAACTCGCGGATGCCGCCGTCGCTGGCGAAAGCAGTGTTCGGATAACGCATGATTCGGTCCACGTCTTCCTCGCCCATGGAGTGATACACCATCTGCGCGCCGCCCTCGGCCGTCATGTCGAGAATGGTTTCAATCTCATTGGCCACCGATTTTTCGCGGCCCTTCATCAGATTCACTTCGCTGATGTTCTTGCCTTCATAGGAGCGATCGGGGCGGAACGTGGCGACGATGGCATACGAATAATCGTCCATTCCCTTGGCCTTGAGCATCGCTTCCATCTCTTTCGCGATGCGTGCGCGCGTCTCCGGATCCTTCAACCGCTCGGCGATTTTTTCGCGCCCATCGGCGAGCGCCCAGCTGGGCAGCGTGATGCCGAGGTTGGTGCTCGAATGATCGTACGGATACTGGTCAACCACCACGTCAACGCCCTCGCGTCGATACTTTTCAACCAGTGCAATCGTGTCTGTGCTCTTGCCCCACAGGTGCTTGTTGTCGATCTTGAAGTGCGAAAGCTGCACTCGCAAGCCGCCCTCGCGCCCTGCCGCCACGGCCTCATTAATGGCCGCCACAATGTCCACGCCTTCGTCGCGCATGTGGCTGGCATACACGCCGCCAAACTTGCCCGCGGCCTTCGATAGCGCCACCACTTCGGCGGTATTGGAATACGTTCCCGGAATGTAGATCAGGCCGGTGGAAAAGCCCACAGCGCCATCTTTCATGGCCTGAGCGACCAAAGCCTGCATGCGTTCGATCTCTTCCGGCGTGGCCAGACGGTTGGCCGAGCCCATGATCTCTCGCCGCACGGTGTTGTGGCCGATCAGCGATCCGACATTGAGGCCGAGTCCGCCTTTCTCAAGCTTTTCATACCACGCGCCGAGCGGCAGTTCCGAGCCGCCGCAATTGCCGGTGACAACGCTGGTCACGCCGTCCATCACATAGTTATCGCCGGTAGGAATTTTTTCGACGGAACCTTCAATGTGCGTGTGAACATCAATGAATCCGGGGCTCACAACGCGATCCTGCGCATCGAACACTCGATCAGCGCTGCGCTCCGCAAGTCGTCCAATAGCCGCGATCTTGCCCGCCTTCACCCCAATATCGGCGCGAAACCAGGGACTACCCGTGCCATCCACAACACGCGCGTTACGGATGAGCAGATCGAAATCGGCGCCGTGCAGAAAAGGCACAAACGCCAAAACCACGATGAAACGCCGCATGGCCGTCCACCACCTTGATGAGAATTAGTTCTTAATCGGTCCGCAGAAAAAGTCGAACGCGCGCGCCAGGTAATCACGCAATTCGCTGCGTTTCACGACTGCATCCAGGAAGCCGTGTGCGACGAGGAACTCGCTGCGCTGAAATCCAGCGGGGAGTTTTTGACGAATGGTCTGCTCAATCACGCGCGGGCCGGCAAAGCCGATTAACGCGCCGGGCTCGCCGATGTTCAAATCGCCGAGCATGGCAAAACTTGCCGTGACGCCACCCGTAGTGGGGTCGGTCATCAGACTGATGTAAGGGATCGCCGCCTCATCCAGCAGCATCAACGCCGATGAGATCTTCGCCAACTGCATCAGGCTGACCATGCCTTCCTGCATGCGGGCGCCGCCAGAAGCCGAGACGATCACGAGTGGCTCTTTCGATGCGAGCGAACGCTCCACGGCGCGAGTGATTTTTTCACCAACCACCGAACCCATGCTGCCGCCGATGAACTTCAGGTCCAGCGAGCACACCTGCACAAAGCGGCCCTTGATCTTCCCACGAGCAGTGATGACTGCATCCGGCCGGCCGAGGTTTTTCTGCATCGAACGCAGACGATCCTTGTAAGGCTTCGAGTCAACGAACTCCAGCGGATCGGTCGACATCAGACTCTTGTCGAACTCCTCGAACTGCTCATCGTCAAAGAGAATCTTCAGACGTGTTTCGGCATCGATCTTGAAGTGGAACTCACACTTCGGGCAAACGTTGAGGTTCTTTTCCAGATCCTTCTTCCAAATCACCTGGCCACACTCATCGCACTTCAGCCAGAGGCCTTCGGTGCGGACTTTGTGTTCGCCTTGCTCAGGGTTGGTCTTCTCCAGATTCGGACGAGGGCGTGACCACCAGGACATGAGATTATGATTGCTCCAATTATTCAGGTTAACGTGGGTAGGGATGTCCACGCAATGTGGTGAAGGCGCGGTAGATCTGTTCGGCGAGCATCGCGCGCGCCAATTCATGCGGCCAGGTCATGGCCGACATCGATAAAAGCAGGTCCGCGCGCGGTTTCCACTCCGGCGGCAGGCCATCGTGGCCACCGATCAGAAACACCATGTCGCGGCTCTCATTTTCATTTTTCTCAACCAGCGCCGTGAATTTCGACGAATCCAAAACCTTCCCCGCCGGATCAAGAAACACCTTCGCCGCGGCAGCATGCTTGGCGAACAGATCGAACCGGTCAGGCCGGATCTCGCGCATCTCGCATGGCGCATAGCGCGACGTGCGTTTCAGAAACTCTTCGGCGATGGCGTTGGAGTGCTGGTCGCGAGGTTTTCCGATGAAGTAAAGGTAGATGCGCATTCCAGGTAGACGTCCCCCGCTACAGATGGTGCGACTGTTCTTCCAAGGGTGGGGCGGGCGATTCGCCTGCCCTTTTCGGGTTAGACGGTAAGCCTTCGTACACGATTGCGTCTATCAGTCTGCTGGAGTCAGGATCTTCGCTCTCCACAAACCCGGCATATTTCATCCAAGAATTTCGTTTGCCCAGGAATGGTTGATTGCGCGGCATATTCAGATCCTCGACAGGCAGAATAACACAAACCTGCTGCACTCAATTCCCTCAGCGCCAGGCAATTCCGCTTAAACTAATATCGATCATGCGAATTTCCATCTTCCTCCTCACCGCCATCGCGTTTGCCGAACCCAACCTCATCCTGCACAACGGCAAGGTTGTCACGGTCGACTCAAAGTTTCGCATCGAACAGGCCGTCGCCATTGACGGCGACCGCATCACTGCCGTCGGCACGAACGCCGCGGTGATGAAGCTGCGCGGGCCAAAAACAAAACTCATCGATCTCAAGGGCAAGACCGTGTTGCCAGGCTTGATCGATAGCCACGTCCACGCCGTGGGCGCGGGCCTCAGCGAGTATCGCGGCGAGATCCCGCCGCTCAACTCCTTCGCCGCCGTCCAGGACTACATCCGCGTGCAAGCAGCCAAGACGCCCAAAGGCGAATGGATACAGGTGCCGCGCACCTTTCCCACTCGCTTGAAAGAACTGGCAATGCCCACGCGCGATGTGCTCGACGCCGCCTCGCCCGATCATCCCGTGATGTTCGACGCCAGCTATCTATGGGTGCTTAACTCCGCGGCCCTCAAGCGTAGCGGCATCACGCGCGATACGCCCAACCCGCCCGGCGGCGAGATCGTGCACGATGCAACCGGCGAACCCAATGGCATTCTGCGCAACGCCACCGTGCTGGTGAAAGGCCTGCGCGAAGGCGGCAAGTTCACGCAAACGGAAAAACTCGACGCGCTTGAAAAGATGCTCAAACGCTACGCCGCCGCGGGTCTCACCGCAGTCAGCGACCGCGCCGTGAGTGACGAAGAGATCGCCCTCTACCAGCAATTACGCAAGGAAAATCGTCTTCCCGTGCGAGCCGTGCTTACCTGGCGCATCAACTCCGCGCGACCAACTTCGGAGGTGGTCGGCGAAATTAACGCAAAGCCATTCACTACCGGCACCGGCGATGAATGGTTAAAGTTTGGCGCCTTCAAAGTAACGCTCGATGGCGGCATGACCATAGGCACAGCCTATCAGCGCCAGAACTACGGTCCCTTCGGAAAGCAGCTCTACGGACAGGCCAAACCCGACCGCGGGCAGCTATTCCTCGGTCCTGAAAAGTTGTTTGAGATTTTGAGCGCCGCACATGCCAAGGGCTGGCAGCTCACCGCGCACAGCCAGGGCGGCGGCGCGATCGATGGGCTGCTCGATGCCTTCGAAAAGATTCCCGATCTGGCGAAATCCCGCTCTCATCTGATGCACGCCAGTTTTCAAAACCCGGAAGCGATCGCCCGCGCTGCCAAACTGCACGTCGATGCCGATGTGCAAGGCGCATGGCTCTATTTGGACGGCCCGGCGCTGTCGAAGGTTTTCACGCCGCAGGACATGCGCTACTTTTTTCCGCTTCGTTCCTACATCAATGCAGGAGTGCGAATCGCCGGCGGCACGGACCACATGACAGGTTTCCAAAAGAACAAAGGCGTCAACCCCTACAACCCATTTTTAGGCATGTGGATCGCGATTACCCGCAAGACAGTAACCGCAGAAGTCATCACCCCGGAAGAGCGGATCACGCGCGAGGAGGCCCTCAAGATGTACACCATCTGGGGAGCTGAAATGCAATTTGCGGAAAAAGATCGCGGGTCGATCGAGGCCGGAAAGCTTGCCGACCTGACGGTAATCGACCGTGATTATCTGAGATGCGCGGTGGATGAGATCAAGACAATCGAACCAACAATGACGATGGTGGGTGGAGTTCTGGCCTCCACCCACTAACTTCAACTTACTGCCGGCCTGACGTGTAACATTGCAGCGGGCCATAATCAGATTTAGCAGGCTGAAAACTAATATCGGCACCGGCACCAAACTGCTCCTTGAACATAATGGCGCCGCCCAGATTCATGAACACATCTCTCAGGCTAAAAGTGGCAACGTGCTTAATAATCGCTTCCTATTTATCTTCCTTCATTGAAAATAATAACGTTTCACATTCCATGGGCGCGGTTAACGCAGCACCGGTTTCGCTATATGGGGATACCGTTACACGCGTATCGCAATTGCGCCTCTCCGCCCCTTGTTACACTGTTTTCATATGAGTCGTTTGGTTCTTCTGGTCTTCCTGCTCTGCGCGGCGCTGCCGGCGCAGTTGCGAATGACCGTCGAACAACTGGTTGGCTTCATCAAATCGAGCGTTCAACTCAAGCACGATGACCGCAAAGTGGCCGAATACGTCAAGAAAATCAAACTGGCGAATAAGCTCGACATGCGCACAGTGGAAGAGATGCAAAGCATGGGCATCGGGCCCAAGACAGTGGAAGCGCTGCGCGCCTTGAGCACCGCCAGCGTCAATCTGACGCCACCGCCCAAGCCCGAACCGAAGCCCGTCCCGGTCGTCATCCCTCCGCCGCCGATGGAAGAACAGAAGCGGATGATCGAAGAGTTCCGCAATTACGGCCTCAGCTACACCAAACAGCTTCCCAACTTTATCTGCAATCAGGTTACGCGGCGCTACGACGATCCATCCGGAGCAGACTTCTGGCGTCAACTCGACGTGGTCAACGTCCGTCTCACCTTCAATGAACAGAAGGAAGACTACAAAGTCATCACCGTCAACGGCCGCATGACCGACATCTCCATGGAGAAACTCGGCGGCACAATCTCCTCCGGCGAATTCGGTAGCATGATGAAAGAGATCTTCGAGCAGGAGACGGAAGCGTCGTTTGGATTTGAACGCTGGACCACTTGGCGCGGCCGGCGCACCTTGGTTTTCAATTACCGCGTGGAAAAGTACCGCTCCAAGTATCACGTGGTTGCCGATCGCACCCAGGATTACGTCCCTGCCTACCACGGTTTGATTTACGTGGACCGCGACACCAAAGTGGTGATGCGGCTCACCATGGACATCAATGAATTCCCTGCCGGGTTCCCGATCCAGGAAGTGCACAACTCACTCGATTACGACTTCCAGAAGATCAATGGACGTGAGTACGTTCTGCCCTTGAAAGCAGAGGTGCGTTCCCGCTCAGGCCGCTCGCAAGTGAAGAACGAAGTGGAATTCCGTCTCTACCGTAAGTTCGGCGTGGAAGCCAACATTACCTTCGACACGCCAGAGCCGTTACCCGAATCAACAACCAAAGAACAACCGGTGAAACCGTAGTCGAATATGCTAGCGTAATTGATAACCGCATGCGAAGCATTCTTCTTCCGTTGGTTCTAGCCCTAACGGCCTCGGCACAAGAACCTGCCCTATTCAAAGAAATCGATCCGCTGATTAAAGAGCTCAGCGAAATCACCGGCCTGGCGCCGCTCAAAAAAGTCCAGCCGGCTTTCATCCACCGCGACAAGTTGAAAGCGTTTCTGGAAGAGCGCTTAAAAGAAGCGGTGAAGCCGGAAGAGATCCGTGCCGAAGAACTCACGCTGAAGAAATTCGGCTTCATCCCCCCCGATTTCGACTTGAAGAAAACGACCATCGACCTGCTGACGGAACAGGCCGCGGCCTTCTACGACTATAAAAAGAAGAAGCTGTTCGTCCTCGAAGGCGGCACGGACGAGATGCAGAAAATCGCCCTCGTACATGAACTCGCGCACGCCTTGGCCGACCAGCATTTCCATCTTGAAAAGTTCATTAAGAGCGGCAAAAATGACGACAACGCAACCGCACGCGTCGCGGTAATGGAAGGCCAGGCGCAATGGCTGATGCTCGAATACATGGCTCGTCAAAGCCACCAGAGCCTGCGCACGAATCCCGCCATGGCATCCGTACTGAACCGAATGTCCGACGGCTCCGGCGCCGATTACGGCGTCTTGGGCTCGGTGCCACTTTATCTGAAAGAGACGCTATTGTTCCCTTACACCGGCGGCATGATGTTCCAGCAGGCGCTGGTGTTGAAGTCAGGCAACGCATCGTTCGGAGAAGTCTTCCGCCACCCGCCCGCAGGCACGCAACAGATTTTGCATCCGGAAACTTACCCTGACCGCGTGCCTCGCAATCCGGACCTTCCGCCCATTCCTGACAAACGAAAATACAAACTGGTTTCCGATGGCACCATGGGAGAGATTGATCACAGCGTAATGCTCAAGCAATTTGGCGGCGCTCCGGAATTGGCTGAGAAATGGCGCGGCGGCCGGTACAGGCTGGTTGAAGACAAGCACGACAAGCACACCGTGCTGAGCTACTCAGTGGTATGGGACGATGCCGCCTCGGCAAAGAAGTTCTTCCAGTTTTACCAACGCGTGATGCTGGAAAAAACCGTGCACGGCGCGATCGATTCAACCGCTGACACGCGCGTCACCGGCCACTCCGACGATGGCAAGTTCATCTTGGAACTAAGCGGCGATCGCGTGACCTCGCTCGAAGGGTTGCGTTAAAATGAAGCTTATGATTTCGCGTCTCGCATTTTTCATGGCCTCGGCAAGCCTCTTTTGCTTCGGGGCAACCATTCCCCGCCCCGCCCCGGAACTGATGATCAAAACCGTGGGTGGCGGAGAAACCCGCCTCAGCAGTATGAAGGGCAAAGTAATCGCCGTTGAGTTCATCTTAACCACCTGCCCCCATTGCCAAAACAGCAGCAGGAACATCAACAAGGTCTACAACGAGTTGGGCGCCAAAGGGTTCACCGCTGTGGGCGTAGCCGTCAATCAGATGAGCCAGTTGTACATCCCTGATTTCATCAGAGACCACAAGATCAATTACCTGATCGGCTATCAACATCAGGACGCCGCCGATGCGTTTCTTCAGCACACGCCGCAGACCATCATGTATTTTCCGCAATTTGTTTTGATCGACCGCAAGGGCATGATCCGCTACCAATTCGATGGCAACGATAAACACTTCGAAAACGAAGAAAAAAGCCTGCGCGAAAAAGTCCTCCAATTGCTAAACGAAGGCGGATCGCCCGCGAGCAAAAAATAGTCGCTCTCGCAGCCGGCGGTTGAAGGCTAGAAGCCCAAATTTCGCAGGCCAAACCGCCTGCGCCACCATGGAATCGCATTCACCCACAGCCTCTGGTTGTACACGTGGTGGGGCAGGCGGTTTCGCCTGCCGGGATTCTAACACAGTCGCGCTAGACGAAAATGGCCCGCAACGGCCGTCCCTGCACATCCGGCATTTTCAGCCCAAGCAGTTCAGCAACGGTTGGCGCAACGTCCACGTTTCGAATCGTGTCGAGCTTCACGCCCTTGCGAATGCCCGCACCGCAGGCGATGAAGATCGCGTCCATATCCGGATCGGAATTCAAATACCCATGCGCCCCGTTGGGAGTGCGGCTGGGCGCTTCGTCCACCACGCCGCCGTCCATTTGCGCGGCGAATCCAAACCCCGGCTTGGCCACCAATACCAGATCGGACATCTGATCGTAGCCCGCCGGATCGGGGAACCCAAGTTCCGCATAGCCCGTTGCGTCCACTACGCGCGCAATCCCCTCCACCTTCGAAAACATCTCCTTCACCTTCGGCAGCAACTCTGCTCTGCGCGCACGGTCAGTGATATAAACCATCGCGGTGCCGCCTTCCGGAAACACGTACGCGTCGCAGGAGTTGGTTTCAAGCAGTCCGTAGTGATGCAACAAAGCATTGGGGCGAATGGTGCGATTGATCATGCGGAAACCATGATCAGACACCACAATCACGGTAGTCTTCGCCAGGTCGATCGCTTCCAGCAATTCATGCACCTGCCCATCGGCAAACCCCATTGCCGAATTCGAAGCTTGATTGCGCGAACTGTAAGTGTGATGCGTGGAATCCATGTTGAGCAAGTGGTACATCAACAGATTGGGCTTGTGCGCTTTCAGAATATGCGCTGCCGCGCGAGTCCAGATCTGATCGCGGCGAGTAATATTCACGGTGCGAAAAGTAGCGATCTCTTTTTCTGTGACCTCACCGGACGCCAGCAACTCCTTCTCAATCTGTCCATCAGGAATGGCCAATTCAGGGAATTTCCAGGTGATGGTTGCGGCATTGAAGATAGCCACCCAATTCACCTGCGCCGTTGTCATCCCCGCATTGTGAGCTAGATCATACACGGTCTGCGCCTTCACCATCTCAGCCTTATCGCGCCACGGCTCCAGTTTCACCGGTTGCTTAGGACCAGGGCGAGTCAACATACCATTGAACAGCACACCATGCTTCGAAGCGTCCACGCCGGTGATCATCGCCGTGTGATTGGGCCAGGTCACGGTTGGGTTAACTGTCTTCATCCGTTTCGCCGAAGCTCCATTGCGCATCAGCCTGCGCAGCGTAGGAATGGGAAGCAGTTCGTCCTCCAACGCGTATGCCGGAAACCCATCCAGACTGATCAACACCACGGAGCGCTCGTTCGCCATATGCAGTTATGCTAGCGTACTAACGGCCCCAAACGCTGCCTACGCAGCCAGCGGCAGCGTTCTATCCTCCCGGCCTTCCTCAACCGCCAGCGACTCGCGCAATTTTCCAATCGCAATGCGCAACCGGGCCTTCACAGTACCCAACGGCAATCCGGTTGTGTGCGCGATCTCTGAATGAGTATAGCCTTCATAAAAGGCCATCTTAACCAAACGTTCCTGAGCGGCCGGCAATTGATGCACGCCTCGGCGAACCACGGTGTTGCGCCAGACTTCCGTGGAAGCGAACGGCTTGTCATCAATGGTAAGCACGCGCACCTCCTCGTTCAAATTAGTTTCGCACTGGCGGTTCTTGCTGCGCCGCATGGAGTCGAGCGCCCGGCTGCGAGCCAGCATATACAGCCACGCCAGCGGCGAACCGCGCTCGCCAGTGTACATGGTCGCGTGCAGCCAAACGTAGGTGTAGACATCCTGCAACACCTCTTCCGCTTTCCAATGGTCCTGCACAATTCTGCGTGCAAAGATGAACATCTCTCGCTCCGTCGCCCGGTATAGCTGTTCCATTGCCCCTTCGTCTTTCTGACGGATGCGGTCGATGAGGACCATTAGCTGGAGATCTCCGCGGCCCACTGGACGAGACATTATGGCGCTCATTACTTCCCCTCCTGAGCGCCGGAAGCGAGGGTTTCCGCGGCGGCTTTCAGGGAGCCGGCCATCCATTGCATGTTTTGTTCGGTCATCCAACCAGTAATTTCGCCCAAAGTGGCAGAACGGAATTCCGCGCCTGTCTGGACGTGTTGGATGGTGTAGATGTTTACCTTGCCGGGGTTGGTTTCGCCGGTGGCAGTTAGTAAGCAGCGAATCAGGAATGAACTTTGCACTGTCATGGAAACGAGTGTGCCCGAGGCCGGTTCCACCGCCTTGGCAGAACGGTTCCGCCGCTCTTCCAAACCGCTTCCAAACTGCTATGTCATTGATACACAGATGAATAAAGGCACGAAAAAACTTCTACCTGGAGGGCAGACCAATGCGCTTCAGCAGTTGCTGGAACCGGCCTTCCGCACGCAGGCTATCGTAAACCGGGTCAACCGCCAGATAAACAAGTTGAGGACTGCGCTGTTGCCAGGCACGGTCGAGCCAGAGCAAGCACTTCTCTCGGTCGCGGAGTGTTGCAGCCAGGCGAGCCGGAATCATGGGCGAAACATACTCCACGCCAGCCCGCTTTTCCACCGCGCCGAGCCACACTTTCAGCGCCGCCTCCAGTCCGCCCTGCCCGCTGGCCCGCTCCACTAAATCGGCCAATTCCGTTTGCCCCGAGTAGCGCAGAAATTGGATCGCCTCACTGGTGGCCGCAGCGGTGTCGCCCATCAATGAACTGACGATCATGCTGTCCTCATGTGCCGGAGCAAAGTTCTGGTTCAGGGCCAGCACTTGTCTGTAGATGGCCAGCGCCTGCGGAAATTGCCGCTCATAGTAGGCCGGGTAGCCGAGGTTCAAGTTGACGATCGGTGACAAGGGGTCCAGGTCCCGCGCCGCCGTCAGTTCGCGGCGTGACTCCTCAAAGCGCCCCATGGCACCCAAATGAACGCCGTACCAATGATGAGCCGTGGCATAGCCGCTGTTCAGCTCAATCGCACGGCGAAACTGCGCTTCCGCCACCGGCCAGTTCCAGTCGTAGAGGGCGCTGACCATGGCCAACGATGTCTGCGCTTCAGCCAGGCTCGGGTCAAGTTCGAGCGCTTTTTCAGCCGCCGCACGGGCCTTTGAATAATAGTCGGCCGGCAGGCCATCCTCCCATCCTAAAAGTCCGTAGCTGTCGGCCAGACCGGCGTAGGCCAAACCATAGGCCGGATCCCGGCCGATCGCCTGTTGATAATACTCCAGCGACTTTCGTATGCCAGGCGAAGTCCGTTGGTTTGCGTACGATCGGCCGGTCAGGTAAAGCCGGTACGCCGCGGCGTCGTCAGTCACCTTTCGCACGGGCTGCACTGCCTGCCGTCCGGTCAACTTACGTTCCAACGCCGCAGCAAGCTCGGTGGCCAGCAGCCGCTGCAACGATGCCAGATTCTGCATGGTCACTGAGTATTTCCGCGCCCATAATCTGGCGCCGTCCTCGATATCGATTAATTCCACTCCGATCGAAGTCATGTCGCCTTCCTGCCGCAAGAAGCCAGACAATACGGTTGACACTTTCAGCTCTCGCCCTATTTCACGTGCATCCAGGCGGCCCTTATATGCGAAAACCGTAGCCCTGGCCATCACGCGAATTCCAGCCATGCGCGAGATGCTGTTGATCAGCTCTTCCGTGATGCCGTCGGCCATGGCATCCAACTGCCCCTTGTCGCTTTCGCGCCGCAGCGGAAGAATCGCCAGCGATGGTATTTGCGCCGGCTTATGTTGAAACAGAGGAGTGTATTCGGCAATGAAGTAGGCCAGCGCCACCACGGCTGAGGCAGCCAGTAACCAGAGGATCCATGCTGGCCGTTGCGCCGGCGGCGCAGCAGCTTCGACTGGCGCTACGGCCGCCTCCTTATGTGCGACGGGAGCCGGCTCCGCAGTTGCCGCGCCAACCAGCAGGCTTTCATACAGCTGCGTTGTCGCCGGCTCTGGCAAAACGTCCAACTCTTTGTTCAGCGCATCGGCGCAAATCCGGTACTGCTGCAATGCCAGATGCCGCTGCCCCATCGCCGAATACATCCTCATCAAGCGGCGATGCGCTTCCTCATTAGCGATGTTCATTGCCAGCAAACGGTTCAGGATGTCGATCGCATGTTCGTCACGGACCGCTTCCAGGTTCGCTGAGAGCTTTTCCAGCACGCGTTGATATAGCAACCGCAGGCGCTCGCGCCTCATGGTGGCCCAATCTTCGTAAAGGTCCTCTTCCAGCAGATCGCCCCGGTAGAGTTCCATCGCGCGCTTCAGCAAATCACTACTGCCCGATTTGACGGCCTCGGCGGCAAGCCGTTCGAACTCGTCGGCATCAATCCACACGGTTTCATCGGCAAGGGCTACAAATTGATCTTTCGTAATCAGGAAGCGGGATGCGGCGGGCGTCATCTCCGGCTCCAAGGCACGCCGAGCAGCATGGATCACCTTGTGCAAATTGTTGATGGCAGCTTCGGTCTCCATCTCTGGCCACAGGATAGAGAGCAGTTGCTCGCGTTGCATCTTGCGATTGGGAGCCAGCGCAAGCACCTTGAGCAAAACCTTGGCCTTCTTGCGCGACCAGCGCTGTTCGTCAACTTGTGCGCCATCCACCTCTATCTCGAAATGGCCCAGCAAGTGGATTACAAGTTCGCGCATGCGTTGGAATTAGACTATTATGGCAGATCCAAAGCCGCAGGATTACGTCATAATTTTGATTGCAAACGCCCACCGTTTGCGTCTGCTACAATAAAACTGTTGCGCGCCCGTAGCTCAGCTGGATAGAGCGTTCGCCTCCGGAGCGAAAGGCCAGTGGTTCGAATCCACTCGGGCGTACCACACCTCTTCTCGTATCTACCCAAACCATCCTAGAGACTTGTGATAATGGGGTCGAACTCATGATCATTCGAACGCTTCTTCTGCTCTCTGTCGCCTGTCTCCTCCACGCCCAACAGGACTGGCCCACCTCTGCGCCAGAAGCAGAAGGATTCAGCAGCGCGAAACTCGCAGAGTGGAAGCAGGCACTGGCCGCGCAGCAAACCTCAGGCCTGCTGCTGCTCCGGCACGACAAGATCGTGTACGAGTGGTACGCTCCCGATTGGGGGCCATCCAAGCCGCACGGCACTGCGTCCATGGCCAAGGTGCTGGTTGGTGGCATGTCGCTCCTGGTCGCCATGAACGATGGCCGCATCGCGGTGGACGATCTCGCCTCGAAATACATTCCCGCCTGGAAGCGAGATCCGCTGAAAAGCAAAATCACGATTCGACAACTGGCCACCCATACTTCCGGAATCGAAGACGCGGAGGAAGCCGGGAAGAAACATGAGGAGCTGGTTGGTTGGAAAGGCGACTTCTGGAAGCGGAAGCCCGACCCGTTTTCTATCGCCATCTATGAAGCGCCAGTGATCTTCGAGCCCGGCACCAGTTTCCAGTACAGCAATCCGGGGATGGCGGCGCTTGCATACGCGGTAACCGCCAGCCTGAAGGGCGCGCCGCAAACCGATATCCGCACGCTGCTCAAAGAGCGCATCATGGATCCGTTGGCGATCCCCGAAAGCGACTGGCAGATCGGTTACGGCAAAGGCTATGAGATGGACGGCCTGAAGCTCTACGCCAACTGGGGCGGGGCGTCCTACACGGCGCGCGCCGCGGCACGCGTGGGACAGTTGATGCTCCACAAAGGCAAGTGGAACGGCCGTCAATTAGTGGAATCCAAGTGGGTTGATAAGATGACCGCCTATGCGGGAATGCCTCTTCCGGACCGCACGCACAGTAAGTCCTCAGTAGGCATGGCGCTCGCGTGGTGGAGCAACTTCGATGGTACCTGGCCACAAGTTGCGCGCGACACATTCAATGGCTCGGGCGCAGGACACCAAAGTGTGACCATCATTCCAAGCCTCGATCTGGTGCTGGTCCGGAACGGCCAGGCGATGACCGACGACCGTCCAGACGCAGGCTACTTCGGTCCGCCCGAACGCTATCTTCTGAATCCGCTGATAGCCGCGCTCCAAAGCGCACCGCCCGTACCGCCAAGTCCGGTCATCCGCAAAATCACCTTCGCGCCTGAGTCGTCGATCATGCGCGACGCCATCGATAGTGACAACTGGCCGATCACCTGGGGCGACGACGGAAAT
>CAIRSA010000573.1 GCA_903881085.1 uncultured Acidobacteriia bacterium | reverse complement strand
TCACTACGGCGAGAACCACAATCACCAAGCCAGCCACAATGCTGAATCGGTCCATGGGAAGGCTCTTTTCCGGCAGGAAAAGTTCGTATATTAACTCGTATGTGCCTAACCCATAAATCAGTATTCGAGGCCAGCGACTGGCAACCGCAGCCACATGAAAGTACAGTTCCATCAGGGTGCAGAATGAAAGCCAGCCATTGAGCGAAAAGACGCGGTTTGCCAGGCCCAGACTGATAGGATTTAGAATGCAGTAGGCCAAGGTAAGTGCGACCAGCGAGGTCGTAATCATAGCCAGCCCGAACCAGAGAAAGCCCTTCATTTCCGGCGTACTATACCAGGCGAGCAGAAAGTAAATTCCGAGCGATAAGATGACGGCCCACCCCATGATCGTAAGCCAATCGTCCAGAACTGCCCCTATTAAGGCGTTGTAATGGACTGCCGGAAAGGTAAAAAGCAAAGCTATCCGCGCGCGCACCGCTTCGGATGTGCCAACAAACAGCGCGGACGTGCCCAATTGCGTCGGATAAATCACATGGCTCTCTGGACGGTTCAGCCGCAACGCAACCACGGCATGCCCATCGCCGCCGGGCGGAATCGCTGCCACAACCGAGCGCGGAAAGATATCGAAATGGTCAGGGAATCCGCCCAGACCTCCGATCTTCTGGCCGTTCCAGTAGATCTCCACGGCTTCGGCCAGCGGTGAGGTGCCCAGCGTGAGATTGGCCCCCGGTTCTACGGCAACACGCACGCGCAACCAAATTGGACCCGCCTGTCGCGGCAGTGGAGATCCCGGCACCGTGACCGATTGCCACGCTGAATCGTCGAAGGAAGGCGCAGCCCAGCGGACGTCATCTCCCTCGTGCCACTTCCAGTTTCCGATGGCGGAGACAGGTTGGCCAGAGCCGCGCAGGCTGATCTCCTGTGCGAACATTGGCAGCGCAATGGCAATAAGTAGCAATTTCATGGCTGGTTTCCGCCGATACGATAAGATAACAGAAGGAGCATCTTGCAAAGGAGGCACACCCGATGAGCACCAAGGCCGTCATGACCGTGGAACAGTTCGCGCAGTTGAAGACTGCGGATACGGAAGACTTTGAATTGGTGGAAGGAGAATTGATTCCGTTGTCGAGTGGAACCCTCAATCATTCGATAGTCCGCGACTTGGTAGTCATTCTGCTGTGGAACTACTTCAGGAGCGGCCGGATTGGCCGCGCAGTTGGAGAAATGGACTGCCAGCTTTCGGAGGATACTGTCCGCAAACCGGACGTATCCATCTTTATAGGAGCAGAGCGCCTTGCGAAGCTCGAAGGCAATAAGACGCCAGTCCGGTTTGCGCCGGATATTGCAGTAGAGGTCCTCTCCCCCTCGGAAAGCGCGATCGACGTCCGCCGCAAAGTGCGTGATTATCTGCGCGCCGGCTGCAAGGAGGTCTGGCTTCTCGATCACGAAAACGCCGAAGTGATGGTGCACAGCTCCACCGGCATCCGCGCGCTGCAAGGGGACGAGGTGCTGGAATCGCCGCTGCTTCCTGGTTTCCGTGTCACCGTTACCGATTTGGTGGTGAACATCTAGGCGGCAGCCAGTCATGCCGACCTCCGCACGGTCAAAACGGTAATGTCGTCGTTCTGTCCCCAAGCCCGCGCTACTTCGGCAATCTCGGCGGCGGTCCGGCATGAAATCTTAAGCGTACGCTCAAAGCCAAATAATTCGTCCTGTGCGTTTGCGGCTTCCACCACGCCATCGCTCATCAGCGTGATCGCCTGGCCCGGGTTCAAGTGCGCGCTTGCGGATTCATAGTCCACCTCTGCACTGATGCCCAAGGGCAGCCCGGCTGCTGCTTCCAACTCCAACCCGCCCAGGTAGGGCGAAATGTGTCCCGCATTGGCGAACACAAACGTGCCGTCCTCTCGCAGCAGCGCACACAGGCAAGTCACAAATCCGCCAGAATTCGATTCCAGCACCACTCGATTCAACCGCCCCAGCACCAACGCCGGATCGGTCAGATCCTCATTGCGCAAGGCGCCAACCAAAGTCGACGCGACCATTGCCGCCTTCAAGCCCTTGCCGCTTACATCGCCTACAACAATCAATTGCCCGGCGGAAGTGCGGCGGCAGAAATAGAAATCGCCGCCCACCTCTTTCGCCGGGAAGTAGGCGACCTCCACCGCAACCCACGGCTCCAGGTCCAGTTCAGCTGGAACCAGCAATCGCTGCATCTGCTGAGCCGCCTTCATCTCGCTCTGCAGCTCTGCGCGTTCGACATAGACTTCACGTTGCCGCCGTGCCAACAGGAAGAACATGCCGAATATGGCAGGTGTCCGCGCGATACTCAGATAGTTTCGTGCCATGATCAGCGTCGATTGCGATATCCAGGGAAGCTGCGCGAAAAAATTCGCCATCACGCCCGACATCCAAAGAACGCATATCGCGAAGAGGAGCCGGCTGCCTTTAGGTACACGCCAGAAGGGCCAGAATGCGGCGAGCGGCGCGGTGGCCAAGACGATCAACAGCAGGGACCGCACTGTTCTTACTTCCGGCTGCAAGTACGCCCACCAAATTGCCGATTGGGACAACGATAAACTACCAAACAGGTGCGCCGCCAGAGTAAGCAAAAGGTGGGTTATGGTGAGCACCGTCAAGAGCCGGTACAACATCGGAACGCGCCGCCCGGCCAAGGCGAAGAAGAAGATCACCTGCCCCACAAACAATAGGCCATTGCTCAAGGTATAGAGCAGAGAATCCAACCAGTACGGATAAGACAGTTGGAAGTGACTCACCAATTCGTTGATACGAAATACTCCGACTGCGACCGCTGTCATAGCCAACCAGAACAGATCGCGGCGCGTCCGGTCCGCGCGGAAAAGAATGAGCAGAAACAGGCCGGCCGAACCTATGACCGCACTAAAGAAATAGTTCAGAAACTGCTCGCCAGCCTTCCCGGCAAACCGGCCAAGGGACTCGCTTTCGAGCAGCCGATCATCGCCTGCCAGAACGAACGGCGGCGTCTTTCGTGCGAAGGTGCCGGCGCGGCTGCGGTCCGCAAGCCGCAACGCCAGCAGGACCTCTTCTCGTTCGCCGGCTCCGGCAGGTAGGGGACGGCGTTGCGCTAGATCCATCGAGATGCGTCCGCTGTCGATGTCGCCAAACGCTCCAGCCAATTCGCCATCGATAAACATCTGCCATGCCGCGAAGGTCTCCACCTGAATTCGAGTTTGCCCGGTTCGCGCGAGCGGACGAAGATCGAAGCGGCAGCGCATCCAGTAGTGAGGACTTTCGGCCGGCCGCTGCAAGTCCGGCCGTGTTGGGCTCCAATCGTGGTCGTCGAAATCAGGCTTCGCCCAGGAGGGGTCGTCGCCTTCCTTGTAGACGCAACTGGTGGGCTGAACGGTGAGTTGATTTTGCGCCAGGATTGGAATTGCTAAACCTATGAAACAGAACAGCCTGGGAATTGTCATCAACTGAGTCGGCATCAAGGCATCAGCCTTTGATAGCATCTTGACAACCTTTAGGAACTGATTCATGATGTCCATATGAGGACCACATTCACCCTCGAAAATGATATCGCAGACCAGTTGGCGAAAGTGGCCAAGGAAACGAACCAACCCTTCAAGGTAGTGGTGAACATGGTGTTGCGGAAGGGCTTGGCCGACCTGGCTCCCGCCATCGAGCCGTTTGAATTCCAACCTCATGCCGGCGGTCTCCTTCCAGGGATTGACGACCGCCGATTCAACGAACTCGCCTGGGCGGCTGACGACGAGCAGTTCCGATAATGATCATCCCCGATCTCAATCTGGTGGTCTACGCCTATGACTCCACTTCGCCTCACCATGTAGCGGCCCATCGGTGGTGGACAAAATGCCTCTCGCAACACGAAACAGTTGGTATATCGTGGCTGGTCGCTTTGGGATTTGTTCGTCTGTGGACGAATCCGCGGGTCTTCCGCAATCCGATGACGATTGACCAGGCGGCCTCGCACGTCGAGTCGTGGCTGAAGCGGCCCATGGTGCGGATGCTCAACCCTGGACCCAGGCACGCCGAACTGCTGTTCGATTTCCTGCGCAAGGAGGGGAAGGGCGGCAATCTCACAACGGATGCACATCTGGCGGCGCTGGCGATTGAGTCCAATGCGACGATGCATACCTCCGATACGGATTTTGCCCGTTTCGCCGGCGTGAAATGGATCAATCCGCTGGTTTAGGATCATCCAGCCCTCCGCACCGTCACGACCGTGATGTCGTCGTTCTGGCCAAACTCCTGCGCCGCCCGCGCGATTTCGCTGGCGGGCTTGCCGCTCATCGCAGTTGTTCGCTCGAAGCCAAACAGCTCTCCCTGTGCGTTCGCGGCCTCCACGATGCCGTCTGAGGAAAACAGGAGTTGCCCTCCAATCGCCAACTCCATCTGAGTCTCTTCGTAAACGATCTCTGCAAGCCCAAGAGGCAAGCCACATTCTACATTGAGTTCCAGGCCATTCATCCAAGGCGCCAGATGCCCGGCATTGGCAATTACGACGCGGCCGTTGCCATCAAGCCTGGCGCAACAACACGTCACGAAGCCGCCGCCCATCTGGCCCAGCAGCACTTGATTCAACTCCGCCAGAATCATCCCCGGCTCATCGCTGTGCCGATTGCGTAGCGCGCCCACCACCAGGCTCACCACCATCGCCGCGCGCAACCCTTTGCCGCTGACATCGCCTGCAACTACCAAAAGACCACAGTCAGCCAGCGGCAGAATCTGGAAAAAGTCGCCGCCCACCTGCTGCGCCGGGAGATAGACTGCCTCAATTTCATACCCTGGAATCACAGCCGATGTCGATGGCACCAATAGCTCCTGCACCTGCCGTGCCGCTTCCAATTCACCGGCCAGCATCTTCCGCTCTTCCGTAGTTCGGGCGAACCGCCCCAGCAGGATTCCGCCCATCGCGATCACGCTCAACGCCTGGCCGGCAAGGCTTAGATCGACATAGAAGGGGGTTTGGAAGATAACAAATCCGGAGCTAAAGGCCCAGTCCTTCAACCCCAGCCAAATCAGCACTGGGCTCAGGAACCACGGCAAGTTGCCCGCTTCCGCAATCAGCCAAGGAACAAATAACGGCATAAGCGCTCTTCGCCGTTCTCTATTCGCGGCCAGCAGGGTTTGAGAAACAAGAACAACTGTAATGACAACCAGCAAGCTGGCCAACAGTTGCCACCACACGTGGTGCAGGTGGCCCGTCGTCGTCAGAATCGCTAAGGTTGCGAACACACTTATTACAGCGGGGAACAGCGATATTTTCCGCCATCCGGGCCATGAGGGCTCTTCGCGAAACAAAAATAGCCAGACTACGCATTCACTGCTGTACAAGACAAGCGATGGAAGACCCCATAGGGCGGAGCCGCCCAGACATCTTGTCACAAACTGGCCAATCGACCACCAGATTGGGATGAGTTGCGCGACGCCAAACCAAAGATAGAGCGACTCCGCCGGGATTCGTCGCCACACAAGCAAGGCTCCCACGCCAAATAGCACTTGCAGGAATACCAGAAGCAGCCAGCCTGTGGTCCACTTCAGCTTCTCCATGCGGTCCTGATTAACCGCGTAGCCAATCGCGATGGGAGAGCCAATTAAGGGAGTCTTCCATTCCAGGACCGCCTGCTGCTTGAGATCGCGTACACGAATTGCGATGGTGAGCAACGAGTCAGGCCTGGCGTTGGGAATGGAGATAGCAGGAACGGTTCCGAAGCGGCCTGTGAACCACTTACCCGGAACGCCGTATTGCAAGGAAAGTTGGCCGTTCAAATAGATCTCGGCTTCGGCTGGCAAAGCAGGGATCCACAGTTCGAACGGTCCATTTCGCTCCGGCGAAACATGCACGGTCTTTCGATACCATGCGAAGCCTTTATCCGGCAGGAACGGCGCACTCTCGGCCCATGCCGCGTCATCAAACTCCGCCGCAGCCCAGCTCGCGTCGTCGCCGAGGTGTGCCTTCCACGGGCCTTCGATTGGATTGAGCTGCATCGGCCCAGCGGCGTGCAATTGCAGACTGAGTGCGAAGAGGACCGACAGCCTCATGCGGCCCCCCCCATTGGCGCTGGTGCTAGAATCGACTTGATCGCTGGGAATCCAAAGCGATGTCGATATCTGCCCAAGTCATGCCCCCGCTGCTGCGCGAAGGCGACCGCCTGACGCGTGAGGAGTTTCTGCGCCGTTGGGATGCCATGCCCGGTTTGAAGCGGGCGGAGTTGAGCAACGGAGTCGTGCATACGCCATCTCCTGTTTCCGATGTTCATAACGTCTACCATTTCCGTCTTAGCTATTGGTTGGGCGTGTATGCGACTGGTACGCCGGGATGCGAAGGTGGAGTAGCCGGCACATGGCTGATGGCCAATGACTCCTCTCCCCAACCCGATCTCGACTTGCGAATACTTCGTGAATACGGTGGCCAGTCGTGGATCGAAGGCCAATACCCGGCAGGCGCTCCGGAGCTGATCATCGAAATCAGCCACACGACCAGTACGCGCGACTCGGGCGAAAAGCTGAAGTTGTACGAGCGCAGCGGTGTGCGCGAATATCTCATTGTCCGCCCCAAGAGCCAGCGCTTGATTTGGCGTGAACTGGTGAACGGCAAGTATCGCGAGATCGCGCCGGAGCCGGATGGCACGCTGCATTCGCGCACGTTTCCGGGCTTGTGGCTTGAGCCCGCGGCGCTGTGGCAGGCCAACCTGGACGGGCTCGCGGCAGTAGTTCGCCGGGGCCTCGAATCCCAGGAACATGCGGCGTTTTTGGCCAAACTGAAGCGCTAAACTCATCCCGTTCTCCGCACTGTCACCACGGTGATGTCGTCATTCTGGCCCCACGCCTTGGCGGCTGCGGCAATCTCCGCGGCAGGCTTATCGCTAACTGCCAGCGTGCGTTCAAAGCCGAACAGTTCCGCCTTCGCATTGGCAGCTTCCACCACCCCATCGGAGACGAAGGTGAAGCCATGCCCCTGGGTTGCTGTGGTTTCGTAATTCACGTCCGGCACGAGCCCCAGCGGCAAGCCGGCTTCGACTGCGATTTCCCGCTCATCGCAATACGGCGAAGGATGTCCGCCATTGGCGATGGTAACTGTGCCATCGGTATCGAACCGCGCGCAACAGCATGTCGCAAATCCGCCGCCCATGCGTCCGGCAAGCGCGCGATTGAGCTCCTCCAGAACACTCCCCGGCTCATCGGAACGCCGGTTTTGCAATGCGCCGACTATCATGCTCACCACCATCGCGGCGCGTAAACCTTTGCCGCTCACATCGCCGACAACTAGAAGTAAGCCGCCGTTTGCAGCGGGCAGAATCTGGAAGAAATCGCCGCCTACCTGCTGTGCCGGCAGATAGGCGCTTTCCACTTCGAAGCCTGAAACCTGAACTGAAGCAGCTGGCACTAGCAACTCCTGTACCTGGCGAGCAGCCTCCAGTTCGCTTTCGAACGTCTGCCGCTCCCGCGCCACGCGAGTGAAGCGGGCAAGCAGAATGCCGCCCATGGCTACCACGCCTAAGACGGATCCAACCATACTGACCTTAATTACGAAAGGTTCCAGTGCGAAATCCTGGATCGTATTGGAGTGGAGCCCGTTTCGAGAAACGACCATCCAGATTGAATTGATGACCGCCGACAGCCAGCCCAATTCGTAGACAAGCCATGGCAGAAACAGCAGGCGATTGCTCGAGTCCGACTTTACTACCCGCCAAACGGACAGAATGACAAATAGTACCAGGACAAGAGTGAAGGAGTCGGCCCAGGTGGTTTCCAGCACCCCGGCGTAGTTGAGGAACATCGGGATTCCGTATATCAGGAACATTGCCGGCAGTAACAGAAACCTGCGCCACCCCGGCCAGACCTTGTCTCCGCTGAAGAGGAAGAGATAGGCAGCAAGTTCAATTCCCCAATCCAGATCTCCCGGCAACACCCAGACGTGGGGAAGATTGGTGCTGTAGGCGAAGAAGTAGGGGATACCCCAAAGCACCTGCGTGAATTGCGTAACGGCAAACCAAAAATAGATGGGTTGATCTCGCTGGCCGCGCCAGATGAAGAACGCCCCCATGCCGAATATCAGATTGAGCATTGCCAGGAATAGGAAGCCAGTGTTTTCGCGGAGTCTGGCCAACTGGTCTTCCTTGTAGGTGAGTGCAATCCCTTTCCTCGAGCCCAATTGAGGAGTTCGCCAGGCCGGTAGCGCGTAGCCGGTATTGCTTCGAATGCGCACGGCAAGCGTCACGACCCGGCCATCAATTTCAACGGCGGGCACGGGCCCTCGGCGCATGGAGTACCACTTGCCCGGTGCCCCGTATCGCAACACTAAATGGCCATTCGCATAAATCTCCGATTCCTGCATCAGATCGGGGAACCTCAACGAGGCAGGCAAAGCCAGCGCATTCGGAATGTGGATCGTGCGGCGGTACCATGCAAAGCCCTTGCCCTGCGCGGGTGGCAAGCAGGTGCTCCACGCGGAGTCATCGAACTCCGGCGCAGCCCAACGCGGGTCGTCGCCAAAGTGCATCTTCCACGGGCCTTCTATCGGGAAAAGCTGCACCGGTTCGGCGGCGTGCAGCACCGTGCCGAGCAACAGAAGAAGCGCAACCTTCATGAAGCTCTCCGCACGGTGACCACGGTGATGTCGTCGTTTTGGCCCCAGGCCTTGGCGGCTGCGGCGATTTCGGCTGCGGGCTTGCCACTGATTTCGCGAGTGCGGTCGAAGCCGAAAAGGTTACCGTTATCGGCTTCCACCACGCCGTCAGATACGAACGTGAACCGGTCGCCGCTGAAAACCAACTCCTCGTACTCCACGCCAGCCACAACCCCCAAAGGCAATCCCGCTTCGAGTTCCAATTCGTGCCCATCGCAATACGGCGAAGGATTCCCAGCATTGGCGATGGTCACCGAGCCATTCGCATCGAAATTCGCACAGCAGCAGGTGACAAAGCCACCGCGAGACTTACCGCGCAGACAGGCGTTCAGATGCATCAACACTTCCGCCGGCTTCCGCGATGCAAGATTCCCCAACGCACCAACGATAGTTGCCACCAGCATCGCCGCCTGCAAGCCCTTGCCGCTCACGTCTCCGGTTACCAGTAGTAGAGATCCGTCGTTACCGGGAAAGAGCTGGTAGAAATCGCCGCCGACCTCCTGCGCAGGAACATATTCGGTTTCGACTTTCCAAGTTTGCACATCGACCTCCCCGGTTCCGATCAGCAGTTGCTGAACGACGCGCGCGGCATGCAGTTCGCCCACCAGTCGCTGACGGTCGCGCCGGTCAATCGCCACACTGCGAATCAACAGCACCATGATAGCGGTGGATGCGAGAATCCACAGCGTATCCTCGCGATTCATTCGATACGGTCCCACATGGATAGCCCACGGGAGCACGCTTGGAATTTGCAGAATCGGCAGTACCCAGAGTTCCACGTATCCGACCGCCTGGACCAACAGTGCCAGATGAAATGCGTGCCAGGAAATAACCTGCTTGCCGTTGATACCCTGCCGCCAGTGCCAAAGCACCATTGCGGCCGCAAGAACGGAGGCACAAGAACAGCCCCAGAGGGTTCCAAAAACGTGATCCATTCTGAAAAGAATATGAATGGGAACAAGGCTCCAACCAAGCCACAGGCCTGCGCGCAACCACCATGACTTGTACCCAAATGACGATGCGGCAAACTGCGCGAACAGTGGATACATCAGCGTGCCGAAGATGACTACCAGATATGCTACGCCAGAGCTGTTAAAGGGGCGCGAATCGACAGAAAACTGGTACAAACAATAAAAGTCATTGAAGACATATCCGCAGCAGACCATGGCGAACCAGAACAACTCTTTGCGCGCCTGATCGCTCCAGTACGCCAAGAGACTGACCAGTGCGAAGAGCGAGTAAACGATGCCAAAAGCGAGGCTCGGCGCGAGTACCCCACGCCATCGTTCGAACTCTCTGACGCCGGCATCGACCGGTGCACGGGCCCGAGTCGAAACCACATAAGGGCCACGGTCTTCCATCTCCCAATCCGGATGCTCATAGAGAACTTGTTTGGCGCGAATAGCAATTTGCAGGCGCCCGGTTTCAGGCACCGCGGCAGCGGGGATGTAGAAAGTAAGCGGCCGTGCAATCTGCGATTCGGCAAACGAATGGAAGTCACCGCTGGCACCGATCCGCTGCCCGTTGACGTATACCTCATAAACGTTCTGAATGGTTCCAAGAGTCAGCGCAAGCTGCGACCGATCGGCGCTTTCAGGAAGTTGCACGCGCTTGCGCAGCCACCCGGGCCCGCGCTGGAATGACGCGATTTCTCCGCTGGGTAAACGAAACAGCTCCCACGTGTGATCGTCAAAATCCGAACGGGAGAATTCCTGCCGGTCTTCAAATTTCACGCGCCAGTCGCCGGCCAAATCAATCCACGGTTCGAGTTGTGCCAGTGCGGGACAAGCGGCTACCATCAGCCCGGCTAGCGCCAATTTCATCATGCCGTTCTCCGCACGGTCACAACTGTGATGTCGTCATTCTGGCCCCAGGCCTTGGCGGCTGCGGCGATCTCGGAGGCAGGCTTGCCACTGATTTCGCGAGTGCGGTCGAAGCCGAAAAGGTTACCGTTATCGGCCTCCACCACGCCGTCGCTGATGAGTGTGACCATCGCGCCGGGAGCGATCGCGGCAGTGGCGGTTTCGTACTCAGCCTCCGCGATGATGCCGAGGGGCAGGCCCGCAGCCGCTTCCAGTTCCGCGCCATTGCAGTAGGGCTGCAAGTGGCCGGCGTTGGCGAACCGCATGGTTCCATTCGATCGGAACAACGCGCAGAGGCAGGTGACGAATCCGCCTGAATGGTTGTTAACTGCGACGGCATTCAAATGCGCCAGAACGGCGGCCGGCTCGGTGAGAAACTCATTGCGCAGCGCCCCTACCAAGGTGGAGGCCATCATCGCAGCTTTGAGTCCCTTGCCGGAGACATCGCCCACAACGATCAACTGGCCCTCGGCCGTCTTCGAACAGAAGTAGAAATCGCCGCCGACCTCCTTCGCCGGATGGTAGGCGACATCGACGGCAAGCCACGGCTCGACGTCGAGCACGGCGGGCACCAGCATGCGCTGCATCTCCTGCGCGGCTTTCATTTCACTCTGCAATTCCCTTCGCTCCTCGGAAATGCGGCGCTGCCGGTTCACCAGCACGAAGAACATCGCAATGATCGCGGGCGAGGTGGCTATCGCCTGGATATTGAACGCGAAGACTTGTTGCGAACCCGAAAAATAAGGCAGGGAGGTAATGGAAACAAATAGATTCCCCGTCATCCAGATAAAACACAAGCCGCGAATGAGGCGCTGGTCCTTTGGCACGCGCCAGATGGGCCAAAGTGAGGCAATAGGCGCGGTGTGAACAGCGATCATCAGCAGCCAAAACAACAGGTTCGAGCCAGGCGGACTAGCGGCCAACCGGCTCACTCGCTGCGCTGCGGCAGCATCTGTCCAAAGAAAACAGAATGCCCAAGTAAGGTTCATCGCTACCAGGATGCCGGTCACCGCACGATAGAAAAGCGGAACATGCCTGCCTGCAACCGCAAAGAAGAAAACAGTGCGGCTGGCGATATATGTGGAGAGGGCAGACTCCTGCCAAAGGTTATACACCCATACTGGCTGAGGCAATTGGAGAAGCAGTGCAATATCCGAGGCTCGTGCCAGACCGAGAGACACACATGCCACGCCGAGCCAAAAGATGTCGCGACTGGCGCGGTCGGCGCCGGAAAGGATTAACAACAACACGCCTGCGAAGGCGATCATGGCGGAGAGAATAAAATTGGCCGAACTATTCGCCAGTCCAGCCGCAGCCGAATTCAGTGCCTCGCTTTGCAGCGTTCGTTCCAAGCCAGCCTGTACACGCAGGACGCTGGCCTGATCCGAATCGCGCCCGCCGAGCCTTCTGATGGCGATGACAGCCAATTTCTTTTCAGCAGTATTTCCAGTCAGCGGGCGCCGCTGCGTGATGTCCAAGGAAAAGAAGCCTGTCTCAATATCTCCAAATGCGCCCGCCAGTTCTCCATCCACAAACAACTGCCACGCAGCCGCCGTCTCCACCTGGATGAACGGCGGTCCGGCCTTCACCAGCGGGCGCAGGTCCAGGCGGCATCGCATCCAAAGGTAGGGACTGTCGGGCAATCGGTCCAAATCGGGCCTGGACTGGCTCCAACCGCGGTCGTCGAAATCGGTCCGCGCCCAAGCCGGGTCGTCGCCTGCTTTGTAGACGCAGCCAGTCGGCTCGACAGTTAGCTGGTTCTGCCCGAACAAAGGCATCAGCACGGCGAGCAAAAACATCAATTGGAGCGGGCGAACCGCCATTCTAATCATTCCCTTTGTGCATTTGAATCCCTCGGGTAGTGCAATCCGGGTGCCGCAACGGATTCCCGTCATATTACTGGATTTTCAGCCTCAGCGCACGGAAAAGTGAAACAAAAGGATAATCGGGGTGACCGAATGGATAATGGCGGGATGCGATAATATGAGAGTGTTCCGAAGGAGAGTACCTCAATGAGTACGAAGACCCTGATGACCGTCGAGCAGTTTGTGCAATTGGACAGAGCGGAGAACCAGGACTTCGAACTGGTTGACGGAGAATTGATCCCCTTGTCGAGTCCAGTCATCCTTCATGCCATTATTCGTGAGCGGTTAGCAAGACTGATCGGAAACTACCTGGAGAAAAATCCGAGAGGTGGACTTGTCTGCGAAACGGACTGCCGGATTAAGCACGACACGGTCCGCAGACCCGATGTGTCGATCTTCCTAGGTGAGCGGTGGCAGAATTTGGATGTCTACAGCATTCCCGTTCCGTTTGCACCGGATATTGCAGTTGAGGTGCTGTCGCCTTCTGAACACATCATGGACGTGAACCGGAAGGTACGTGACTACCAGAGCGCGGGAAGCAAAGAAGTATGGCTGCTGGACCACGCGATTTGCGAAGTGCACGTTCGCACCAGAGCTGGAATGCGAATTCTTGAAGCCGGTGACCTTCTGGAATCTCCGCTTTTGCCTGGTCTCTCTGTTCGTGTCGCCGATTTGCTCTCCGCTCAGTAGCGGGAAGCTCATCATTCCGCGAGTGCAACTGTTACGACGGTGATGTCGTCGTTCTGACCCCATTGCTTCGCAGCATCGGCAATCTGCCGTGCCGATTTGCTGCTGATTTCGCGCGTGCGCTCGAAGCCGAACAGTTCGCCGCTCGCATTGGCGGCCTCCACCACGCCGTCCGATACGAACGTGAATTTGCGGCCCGTCAACACCAGTTCCTCATACTCAATACCGGCTGAGATACCAACCGGAAGGCCAGCGGGCGGCTCCAATTCCAGGCCATCACAGTAAGGCGAGGGATGCCCCGCGTTAGCGATAGTTACTCCCCCGCTAATATCAAAACGCGCGCAGCAACAAGTGACGAAGCCGCCGCCTGTGTGGCCAACCAGACCTTCGTTCAGTGCACCGAGGATTGCCGCCGGCGAGTTCGACTTCTCATTGCGCAGAATGCCCACTGTCACGGAGACCAGCATCGCCGCCTTCAGACCCTTGCCACTTACATCACCAACCGCCAACAGTAGCCCGCCATCAGGCAGCACGCGGGTCCAATAAAAATCGCCTCCCACCTCCTGCGCCGGCTCATACACGGCTTCTATAGCGAAGGCCGACGCAACGGCCTGCTGTGCCGGCAGCAGCAGTTGCTGCACGGCGCGGGCCGCCTCAATCTCGCCTGCCAGGCGTTGGCTTTCCTGGCGCGCCGCTGCGAGACGCCGTAACAACAGCACAACCATCAGGCCGCACACCAGCAACCAAAACGACAGATCGTAAGAAAGGTAAAACTCTCCCAAGGTTCTCCCCATGTTTGTGGATCCGCCAACTAATCTTGCCAGGAAGTTGTTGGCTGTATTCATAGCAGGAAGCAGAACGGCCGCGCGCAACAGATGCTCTTCAACCGGCAAGTGAGTATGCCTCTGCCGCCACCACATCCAGCAGATGGCAAGCACTGCCACAGCAGGGCCAAATTGGAGGTTCCAGGTGTTTAGAGCGATGGTCGAAGAAATGGGTGCATGGAGCAACGCTGCAATAGGCGCAGGTAAACAAAAAATAGCCAAAAGCCAGCGAAGCCAGCGGCTTTCTATTCCAAGAATGGCTAATGCCAAAAAGGCCACCAGCGGAGAATCCAAATGGCTTACGATGTACTGCCAGTGAAAACCTTCGGCGTTCCATGGCGTGGATGTGGAATCGGCCATGATGATGTACGTATAGAGAGTTCCCAATGCCTTCGCAGCCGCCAAGAGCGAAAACCAGAACAAGTCCTTGCGGGACGGCTCAGCGCGCCATCCGACAAGGCTGAGGCCGCCGCAAAACAAGATGGAAAGCGCGAACAGTAATGACAGCGAGTACCTCTGGAAGTTGAGCGCCATCTGTTTTTCTGCGGCGTCGAAGGGTGCCACCGAACTCGATGAGAGCACCCATGGTCCCATGTCAGGCAATCGCCAACTAGGAGGATAGCTGAAGACCCTCGCTCTGATGCGCAGGGCAATCAGCACGGAATCGCCGCCTGAAGCCAGCGCTTCTGCGGGGATGGCGAAGGTCATGGGCCGCGGTAGCGTAGTTTTTTCGAACGACTGTAGGCTGCTGGAAGCGCCGATTCGTTGGCCATTCGCATAGATTTCGAATACATCAAAGATGGTGCCGACTGAAATACAAAGTTGTCCCCGGTCAACCCCAGCGGGCAGCTGGATCGTTCGCCGCAACCACCGCCAATCGGCGTTTTGACGCTTTCGTTGGGGCACTTGGAGCGTGTTCCACGCGGAGTCGTCAAAGCCGGGCGAAGCATAGGCGAGGTTGTCGTTTTCGATCGTGCGCCAATCGCCGCTGAGGTCGATCCACAGCTCATTTTGCGCGGGCAATTGAGCGGCAAGTAATGCCAGGAACAAGATTCGGATCATGTCGTTCTCCGCACCGTCACCACCGTGATGTCGTCGTTCTGGCCCCACTGCTTCGCCGCGTCAGCGATCTGCTGCGCGGATTGGCCGCTGATTTCGCGCGTGCGATCAAAGCCGAAAAGTTCCTGCTTGTGGTTCGCCGCCTCCAGCACACCATCGGAGATCAACACGAACGGCACAGCCTTTCCAAGTTTCATGCGGACCTCGTCGTACTCCACACCCGCGACAACTCCGAGCGGCAGGCCGCTCTCTACCTCCACCTCGACCCCGCCCGCGTAAGGCGGCAGATGTCCGGCATTGGCGAGTGTTACCGTGCCATTTGGATCGAACCGCGCGCAGCAGCAAGTGACGAAACCACCGGAGGTCTTGCCGACCAGTGAATCGTTCAGATGCGCCAGCACTTCGGCTGGCCGCCTCGATCGCTCGTTACTCAGCGCACCAGAGATATGGCCCACCAGCAGCGCTGCCCGCATGCCCTTGCCGCTTACGTCGCCCACCAGGACCAGCAGCGAACCGTCGTCGTTGTTCAATTCCTGGTAGAAGTCCCCACCCACTTCACTGGCAGGCAGGTACGCCACCTCGACAGTCAAACCAGGAGTGCGTGCCTCGGTCCCTTTCAAGAGCGACTCCTGTACAAGGCGCGCGGCGGCCAGTTCCTGGCCAAGACTTGCCTGCCTTTGTTGCTCTTCCCGATGGCGCAGGTACAAAACCCAGAGTGCGGTGACTGCAAGCACCAGCCGTGTCACGTTGCGTGGGTCCAAAATCAGAACGCCAAAGTAGAGATAACGATTTTGGTCAGGAACCCCGAGCCAGAGGGAAATGATGGAAAACCAGGCTTGCGCCGCAGCCTGCAATAGGACCGCGCCGGCCAGCAGATTGGAGTGGGTTCCGTCTCGCTCAATCAGCAACACAGCCGCGGTTGCCGCAGCTGCAGTAATTGCGATCCACAAAACAGCTTGCTGAAAGAGGAATGGAATCGACATCTCGCTACCATAACTAATGGCAATCAATACTGAAATCAGCGTCTGCACGGCAGCCGACCATTGCAGTGGCCGTTTCAGCCGCGGACAAATGCTCGCCAGGAATACGGAAAACAGCGCCGAGGAGAAATGCTGCATGCCCGTTACCATCGCCGCCAGTGGGGAGCGAAGGGGCAGGTTACTGAAGGTAATCGCCAGGCCCATCATTGGTGCAAGCGCTTCGCAAACCAGGGCCAGACCAAGCCAGAGATTCCGGCGACTTGACCGTTGCGCGAAGAAGACAGCGAGGCTCGTCGCACCTACCAGAAACAATCCACAAATTCCCAGCAGATTGAAGAGGTAGCGGTTCAGGTTCGATGCAGTACGAAGTTCCTGATTGGTGATCATGAGTTGGGCCGGACCAATTTGCGGTGGATGCGGCAATTGGAGGATACCGGAGGATGAGAACGCGGCCACGTTGGTCCGCGATTGCCCTGTCCAGCGACGGATTGCGATCACGATCTCGCCAGGATGAATCACGTTTTCAGGAATCCGGAAGGCTTGAAAGCGGGGAAAGACAGCTTTGGGGTAGGGTTCCCACGTGCCATGGGTGCCAATCCGAACACCGTTGAGATAGATGTCAAATACTTCGTCCAGCGGAGACATAGCCAGCGCAAGCTTCTGACCGGCAAGGCTGGCCGGAAGGTGCGTCTTCGCGCGGTACCAACGGGTCCCGGCAAAGAAGGGCTGGGCGGTTGAATGTCGCCGTGGGGCGGCGGAGGCTTTCCAGGCCGAATCGTCGAAACCCGGCTCGGCCCATTGCGGATTATCGCCTTCCATGACGCGCCACTTTTCAAATGAGACAACCTCTTCCTGGGCCGCTAGGGGCAGTATGAAGAGCAGTAGTGCGAGCAAGCGAATCATTCGCATCTCCTGTTATTTTGCCGATGAGATAACATGGGAATTGTCAGGCAAGAGAGGTGTGGCATATGGGGACCAAGGCTGTCATGACCGTCGAAGAGTTCGCGGGGATCAAGACTGCGGACACCGAAGACTATGAGTTGGTGGAAGGAGAGTTGATTCCCTTGTCCAGTGGAACCCTGTTGCATGCAAAAGTCCGTCGTCGAATCGAACGGATGCTGGAAGATTATTTCGCCAAACATCCGATTGGAGAACCCTTCGGAGAAATCGATTGCCGCCTGTCCAGCGACACTGTCCGCCGTCCGGACGTCTCGGTCTTCCTGGGCGAACTGGTCCAGCAACTCAACCTCAACACAATTCCAGCGCCCTTCCCGCCTGACATCGCGGTGGAGGTCCTCTCGCCCTCTGAATCCGCGATCGACGTCCGCCGCAAAGTGCGCGACTACCTCCGCGCAGGTACCAAGGAGGTCTGGCTGCTCGATCATGCCAATGGCGAAGTAATGGTCCACACCAGCACCGGCATCCGCGTAGTCCAGGGCACCGAAACGCTGGAATCGCCCCTGCTGCCTGGCTTCAGCGCGGCTGTGAATGAACTGGTCGCGACTAACGTTCGCTAGCTGCTTCATCCAACCCTCCGCACTGTCGCTACCGTGATGTGGTCGTTCTGTCCCCACGCCCGCGCGGCCCCGTCAATCGTCTGCGCGGTTTGATCGCTGATTTCGCGCCTGCGCTCCAAGCCGAACAGCTCTTCCCTAGCGTTGGCCGTTTCCACCGCACCATCTTGCTGAAGTGGTGCGGGGAAACCGTTGTTGCTTACCACAGGCCACGCGGAGTCATCGAAGTTGGGATCCGGCAAGAGCGGGCAGTCGCTGAATTGGTAGCGGGTTGGCAGCGCATAAAGGGGCAACGTCAGCAGGAGATCGAGAAGCGGTTTCTTGTGGTCCGCCGTCCGATGACCACCCATCTGTCCAAGGGTCTTGTTTGCAGCGGCGATGGCCATCGGCCACGCGGGAAAAGTCTGCACCAGGCACAGCACCGGGTTTGAGCCTTTACGAGTGGATCGACATTTGACCGAACACATCACACTAGAGTGCCACAAATCCTGAGCGGACCCGGGAATGGATGACGGCGCATCCGGAAAGTATCTTTCTGGTAGCGTTGCGGCCTACTGAAGTAGGCTGCTCGCCACAGCCCCTTTCGACCCATACCGGATCGAGTTGAATGTGAACACTTGTGCGTCATGATGCCCAAGATGCCTCAGCGCTTTCGCGATCGCGTTTTTTGCCCAGCACTGAGGGTCTGAGTCGAGGGGATCGATGAGGTGGCGGTCAAAGGCAGCGAGCAGGTCAGGAATCAGCGCTGACAAACTCAAATCGGCGGCGAGCGCGGCGGCTTTGGAAACCAGGTAGTTGCTGCGGTCTCGCAATGCCTTGCCAAGCTTGTCGACCGTAATGGCCGGGTTGGCCTCCGCGCGCAAGGCCTCAATGGCTTCCATTTGCGTCAACCCATGGACATCAACAGAGGTGATCCAGCACAACCGTTTCAAACTGAGTAACACGAGCAAAACCAGGATCGTTGGTGATAAAGCCGGTGGCTGCGGCGAAAGTGGCCGTTGCTGCCTGGATTGCATCCGGAGTTCTCAATTTATGAAATGCCCGGAAGCGCGCAGCCGTGTCCGCGATTTCCAGGTTCGGGGCAACCCAATCCAGGTTAGGATAACTGGCCAGCAACCCATAATATTCATCCACCAGTTGTTCACTGCCGGTGCGATAGGAGTGCACAAGCAGTTCCGTCATTGTAATTGTCGATGTAACCGCATGGGAACCAGTAGATTGAAGCCAGGAAAAAATAGGGGAGGTCATGGGCAGATACAGGACATTCGATTCCATCTGATATATGAATATATTCGTGTCCAGTGCGACCAGGCGGTGCCGTCGCAGGAAGGCCCGAAGACGGTTTAGTCCCAACTATTGCGCTCCTTATGGAGATAATCATCCGGATAGGAGCGGCGAGCAAGACCACGGATCGCGGCCTCATGAGACTTAGGTTTTTCGAGCACAATCACTCTATCGCCGCGCACGACTACTACTAATTTGTCTCCGGGTTTAACATTTAATGCCTCGCGGGCTTCACGAGGGATCACTATTTGATTTTTTGCGGAAAGCTTTGCTTCGGTCATCGCTTTACATTATATCGTTAAGTAAAGGGGGCCGTTCAAGCTACTGGTATCTATTTGCGGTTGGTCGCCAAGGCGCGCCAGGAAGGCGTCAGCTTGAATGCGCTTGTTACGGGGATGATCGCTGAGGGGTTGGGTCAGCGCCGCGCGTGATCGCGATTGCCGAACCGTGGATATACTGAATCTGTTGTTGGTTTGAGTGGCAGCAAGGGAGGAGGCTGAATGGCAACAAAGAAGTCGGCAAAGAAGTCTGTCAAGGCGGAGACTGGATTCAGTGATGAGGAGCGCGTGGCGATGAAAGAGCGCGCGAAAGAGCTGAAAACCGGGAACGGAGAAGCTGACTTGCTGGCGAAGATTGCCGAGATGCCGGAACTATATCGCGACATGGCTGAGCGGATCCATGCCCTGGTCAAAGCCTCTGCGCCGGTCCTTGCGCCGAGAACCTGGTACGGGATGCCGGCTTATGCCAAGGATGGCAATGTGGTCTGTTTCTTTCAGAGCGGGCACAAGTTCAAGACGCGATACGCCACGTTTGCTTTTACCGACAAGGCGAAGCTGGACGAAGGAAGCATGTGGCCGACGGCCTTCGCGCTGAAGAAGTTGACGGCCGAGGATGAGGTGAGGATTGGCGCGCTGGTGAGGAAGGCGGTGAGTTGAGGAGGCTGGGGTTTCAGATGGGAGAGCGCGATGGCCGCTCTGGACAACCCGCTCCGAGAAGTCTAAACTAGAACATCTATGGCAGAGAAACGTCCGCAAACTTTGGCCAATCACGCGAAGTTCCATCCACCGTTCCATTTTGTGCTTGCGCCTATCATGCTTATCTCGTTGGTACTGGCCGTGTGGAATGCGATTTCGAACCCAACGTTGCTCAGTATTTGGAATGTGGTTTTTGTGGCCGGTCTTGTGATCGCCATGTTTCTCACCCGCATCTATCCGCTGAAGGTGCAGGACCGCGTTATTCGCCTGGAAGAACGGCTCCGTCTCAGTATTCTTTTGCCCGAAAATCTTCGCACTCGGATTCATGAGCTGAGCGAAGACCAGTTGGTCGGCCTGCGCTTCGCCTCCGACGAGGAAATTGTCGAACTGGTTGGCAAAACGCTGGTCAGCAACTGGACGCGAAAAGAGATCAAGGCGAATATTAAGAAGTGGCGTGCTGATTACTGGCGTGTGTGATCAGCGATGGACCCAGACACCAGGATTGGCGGCCCGCAGAACCGGTTTCCGGAGACCCGCGGGTCTATTCTGTTGCAACTGAACGCCACCGACTGCGAGATCCGTTCCCGCGCCTGGGACACCATCGCCTCCGTCTACTGGAAGCCGCTCTATGCCTATCAGCGCTTCCGTTGGAAACTCTCGAACGAAGATGCCAAGGATCTTATCCAAGGCTTCTTTCAGCACGTCGTGGAAAAGGACTGCCTCACTGCCTACGATGAATCGCAAGCCAGCTTTCGCACCTTCCTGCGCCTCTGTTTCGATCGCTACTCCGCCAACGAGTGGAAGTCGGCGCAACGGATCAAACGGGGGGGCGCCGTCAGAATGGAAACACTCGATGACGCAGTGCCGGCCGCCGCGGATGTGGAAGCACTGTTTCATCGCGAATGGATTCGCAACGTGTTTGCACTTTCGGTGGCTGAATTGAAACATCAAGCCAGCGAAGCCCAATTCGAAGTCTTCTCCCGCTACGACCTCAGCGATCCCAATCTTCGCCCGACCTATTCGCAACTGAGCGAAGCGCTTGGCCTTCCTGCCACCACCATCACCAACCATCTGGCCGCCATGCGCCGACGCCTGCGCCAGATCGTGCTGCAAAAGCTGCGGGAACTGACCGCCACCGATCGCGAATACCGCAACGAAGCGCGCGCCGTGCTCGGCATAGAGGTGGAATAGTGGACGAGCTCTCTGATTCCGTGCTCGCTCATCTGCGCGAAGCCGTCGATCTGCCCGATCTCAGCCAGACACGTTACGAATGGATCGGCCAGCTTGGCCGCGGCGGTATGGGCACCGTCCATCTTGTGCGCGATACACAACTCGACCGCGAAGTGGCACTGAAAGTTGTCGAGTCGCATAGCGCAGCCGAAGCCCACACCACCGCTCGGCTTGAGCACCCCGGTATTGTTCCCGTGCATGATTCCGGCACCCTTCCCGATGGCCGCCTGTACTTTGCGATGAAACGGATTGAGGGCATCCGGCTCGATCAATACCGCGATACCGGCCCAGCGCACGCCGAACTCTTGCGTGTGTTTCTGCGCGCCTGCGAGCCCGTTGCCTATGCCCATGCCCACGGCGTCATCCACTGCGACCTCAAGCCGCAGAACATCATGACCGGCAAATTCGGTGAGGTTCTGGTGCTCGATTGGGGGGCTGCGAAGAATCTGGATCCCGCTGGCCCCATAGCCGGGACCCCTGATTTTATTGCCCCCGAACAGCAAGCCGGCAACCCCACACCTTTGAGCGACATCTTCTCGCTTGGCCGCACGCTTGAGGCGCTGTGCGGGCCAGGCGTTCGGCGAGCCCTCATGGCCATCGCCCAAAAAGCCGCCGCCACTAACCCCGCTGACCGCTACCCCTCCGTCGAAGCCCTCATGCAAGACCTTCGCCGTTACATGGATGGCGAACCCGTCCAGGCCTATCCGGAACCGCTGCTCGAAAAGGCCGCGCGAATCCTCACCCGCAACCAAACGCTGGTCCTGCTCATCGTTTCTTACATCGCGCTGCGAGTTCTGTTATTTTTATTCATACGCCGTTAAAGGAATTCGCGGCAACGTGGAATAGATGAGTATGAACAAACCAGTATTCGGATTATTGCTGGGCGCCGCACTTGGCGCTCTGGATGGGCTCACCTCCTGGTTCACGCCCGAGGTGCGCGCCGGCTTGATGGGAATTGTCATTGGCTCCACGTTCAAAGGACTCGTCGCCGGCCTGCTTATCGGCCTGTTCGCCAAGCGCGTGCAATCGCTGTGGCTCGTCGTCGGCTTCGGTCTGCTCGTGGCCATGTTCTTCGCATTTCTCGTCGCCAACATGCAGGGCAAATACTATTTTGAGATCATGCTGCCGGGCAGCCTGGTGGGCGCCATCACCGGCTTCGCCACGCAAAAGTACATTCCAGGATCTAAACAAACCGTATGAAACTCGTTTTATTGATTTTCACTGCGATGCTGGCCGCAGCCGCCGAAAAGTCCGCAAAACTTATTGATTTCTCCTGGATGGAAGGCAAATGGCAAGGTAAATTGGGCGAAGCTCTATGCGAAGAGGAATTCACTGCGCCCAAAGCCGGCGCAATCCTCAACATGATGCGCCTCACTCAGGACGGCAAGGTGCTCACATACGGAAACGCCATGCTCGTGGAACTCGATGGTGGCCTCGATCTTCGCCTCCGCCACTTTAACGCCAAGCTGGAAGCCGTTGAAACCGGGCAACCAACCATTTTAAAACTGATGAAGTACGATGGCGCGCGCGCTGAGTTTGAAAACTTTGTTCACAGCGCGCCCAAGCGCACCATCATCACCAAAAAGAGCAACGACGAAATGGAAGTCTATTCCGAAATCATCGGCAAAGATGGCAAGACAACCATCCATCAACTCACTATGCGCCGCGTAAACAGGTAGTGCGAAACCATCCACTCTTCGCCGCCGCGATATCCGAATAACTCCGCGCAGGCCATGTAGAATACGCGCCAACGCACCATCCACTTCACGGCTTCGGCCTCGCCGTAGGCCTTACGGAAGATACGCAGCACCTCTTGGCGATTGCGGTCCATGTTGAGCAGCCAGTCTTCCGCCGTGCGCTGGTAGTGCGTACCGCTCACGCGATAGTGATCGCGAATGCAAAAATCTTCCTGGAAATACAGGAGAAGATCATCGCTCGGCATGATCCCGCCGGTGAAGAAGTGTTCCGCCATCCAGTCCGACGAGTCCTTAACATCGAACGGATACGCGAACCGGTTGTGCGAGAACACGTGCACAAACAGCATTGCTCCCTGGCGTGTCCAGGAAGCGACCTTGCGCAAAAGCTGCCGGTAATTGCGCATATGCTCAAACATCTCTACCGACACGACTCGATCGAATCGCAACTCAGTTTCGAACGCGTTCATATCGGCGGTGATGATCTGCAGATTCTTAATGCCGCGCTCGCGAATGCGCCCTTCAATGAACCGCCGTTGCGGCGCGGAGTTCGACACGCCCACAATCCGGCTGTTCGGAAAATGCTCGGCCATGTACAGCGAAAGCGACCCCCAGCCGCAACCCAACTCCAGCACGTCCTGCCCGTCCTCAAGCTGCGCCCGCCCGCATGTCAAGGCCAGCATCGCCTCTTCCGCGGCATCCAGCGAGGTGACTCCTTGCGGATAGTAGGCGCAGCTATATTTCATGCGCTTGCCGAGGCATTGCTGATAAAACTCCGCGTCCACTTCATAGTGCTGCTCATTGGCCGCGCGCGTTTCAATGGCAATGGGACTCTGGCGCAACGCTTCCACCAACTGCATCGATCGTTCGTGCTGACGGATCTCGCCACCTTCGGATTCTTGCCGGTAGCGTTGTGTTACCAGTTGGCGGATGCCGATGCGGATCAGCCAGTCCGGCAGCAGATCGCGTTCCAGCCAGCTTTCGTAAAAGGCCGCGCTCATCGTACATGTCTCCGCAGCAGCGCCTCGACGCCCTCATCCGGCTTCAAGCGGAACAGCTGAATCAGCATATAAATCGACATGGCGATGTTTCCCAGCGTCATAATCAGCACGAACCAAATCGCCCCACGCGCAACCGTTGCCTCCCTGTAAGCCACCCAAACGAAAAATGTGAGGAAGCCGCAATACGCGTCGAACAGCGTGGCGATCGCCCACGGCTGGGCCGACAAGCCCGGCCAGCAATCCCACATACTCTGCTTCAAGCTGGCGTCAACGGTGACGACGATCATCGTGAGCAAAATCGCTGCGAATATCAATTTCAGAACAAGCTTCATAAAACTCCACCCAACCTGCGCACCTGCTCTTCGAAATGAGGCAGGCTCTCAATTCCAATTACCACGCCATTGCCCTCGCGCCGCGGCTTCATTCTCGGCACAACGCCGCCGAGCCAGAGCTCGACTCTTTCAGGCATTTCACGCGCGATGCTGCGCAACTCGCCCGCTGACTCATCGCTGCGCATTCCCAATACCAGAGCCGAAGGCATGGAGCGCCTGACTGCGGTGACAATTTCGCTGGCCGGCAAATCGGGCCCCAGGTACACAATGCCGAGGCCGGCCACAGAGGCCAACAATGCGGCGGCCAAAATGCCGATCTCATGCAACTCCGCCGCGGGTGTGGTGAACATCAGACGCCGCTGCGGTCGCTGCATGCGATGCTGCCTGATCATCCCGCCCATCAAATTGCGCACTAACGACGAGGTCATGTGTTCCTGTGCGGCAGTCATCGTCTTTGCATGATAGGCCTCGCCCACATGGTTTACCAGCGGCAGTAGCACGTTGTAGAGCAGCTCTTTCGGCGTCGTGAGCGAAGCAAGCCGCCCTAATTCCTGGTCGGCTTCGGCATAATCGAACCTCTCTATGGCGTGCAGAATGTTGTCCGCCAGGCTCTCTTCGCGTTGTGCTGGTTGGTCGGCCAGATGCGACAACTGCGAATTGCTCATCAAAGAAGCCTTGCTGATTGGATGCCCGCTATCCACCGCCTGACGCAGCAATCGCAGCCGCTGAATGTCCTGTTCGGTATAAAGCCGGCCGCGTCCGGCGCGCATTGGCGTCACGGCGTTGTAGCGCCGCTCCCAGGCGCGCAACGTGTCCAGGCCAATGCCGGTAAGCTTTGAAACCGCTGCAATGGGGTAGGTGAGTGCCATTTGGTTTTAGTATACGTCAGAATTGTCCATGTCATGTCCAGGATGAGTCATTGACGAAATCCGAACCGTGCGCTATAACGTAGATAGGAACAATGAAACGAATCGCCATCATCGGCGGCGGCATTTCCGGCCTCTCTGCCGGCTACTTCCTTAGCAGGAAGAACGAAGTAACGCTGTTTGAAAAAGAGCCGCGCGTGGGCGGCCACACCCACACGGTGGCGGTGGAAACCAGCGGTGGAGTTGTGCCTGTCGATACCGGCTTCATTGTCCATAATGACCATACGTATCCCAACCTCATCCGGTTGTTCCAGGATCTTGGCGTAGCCACCGCGCCGAGCGACATGTCGTTCGCAGTCTTCCGCCGCGATCCGGAATTCGAATACGCAAGTCATGGGCTGGACTCATTTTTCGCCCAGCGCTCAAATCTGTTTTCGCCGCGTCATTACCTGCTGCTGCGTGAGATCATACGCTTCAATAAGGAGGGGCCGCAGTTACTGGCCGACCCGAAGCTGGAATCCTACCAGCTTGGCGACTGGCTGCGCGACCGCAAGTTTGCCCCGATTTTTCTTGAGCGCTACTTGTACCCGATGGTCTCGGCTGTGTGGTCCATGGCGCTGGATCGCATTGAACAGTTCCCCGCCAGCACGCTGATGCGCTTCTTCGCCAATCACGGACTGTTTGCGATCGATGGACACTTTCAGTGGAAAGTGGTGCGCGGCGGCAGCAACTCCTATCTGGCTCCGCTGAGCGCGCCATTCAAGGATCGCATTCACAATCAGGCAGAGATATCGAAGGTGGAGCGTGACGAGGCCTGTGTGCGGATTCATTTTCATAATCGCTCTGCGCTGGAGTTCGATGAGGTGGTATTCGCCTGCCACGGCAATCAGGTCCTGCCGCTGCTGGCCGCGCCAACCGAACGTGAGCGCGACGTAATGACAAACTTCACCTCGAGCAGCAACGATACCTGCCTGCACACCGACGAGAATCTTCTGCCGCGCCGCAAAAACGCCCGCGCCTCGTGGAACTATCTGCTGACTGACGATCCGGGCAAGGTCTCCCTGACCTATTACATGAACCGCCTGCAATCGCTGCGCACAGAGCAGGAGTTCTGCGTGACGCTCAACGCAACTTCGTCGATCGATCCGCGCAAGATCATCCGCCGCATGACGTATCATCATCCGATGTACACGCGCGAAGCTGTGGCGGCGCAAGGGCGCTGGAGCGAAATCAGCGGCCACAACCGCACGCATTTCTGCGGCGCTTACTGGTTCTATGGCTTCCATGAGGACGGGCTCAACTCCGCTATGCGCGTGGCCCGTTCGCTTGGGGTGGAGTGTTGAACACGGCCATGGATTCATCCATCTATTGCGGAAAACTGCGTCACCGGCGCTTTTCGCCGGCCGTGCACGATTTCACTTATCCGCTGTTCATGGCCTTCCTCGATATCGACAACATTCCGGCCGTCATGAACCGCTCACGCCTTTCCAGCTACAACCGTTGGAACTGGGCAAGCTTCGATGAGCGCGATCACTTCGGCGATCCCAAGCTGCCCTTGCGAACACGCGTGGAAAGGGATGCCGAGGCGCAGGGCGTCGCGCTGCCCGATGGCCAGATATTTCTTCTCACTCACCTGCGCTACTTGGGGTACACCTTCAACCCGGTCTCATTCTTCTTTTGTTATGACCGCGCCGGCCAACTGGCCCTGATCCTCGCCGAAGTGCACAATACTTTCGGCGAATCGCACAACTACTGGCTCGATCAACGCGTGGCATTGGAGGGCGGGAACTCGCTCCGCTACAAAACCGATAAGGTCTTTCACGTCTCACCGTTCATGTCGCTCAACCACGCTTATACGTGGGCCTTCACGCCACCTGCGGAAAGCCTGGTAGTCCACATGAGCATGCACGCGCCAAACTCTAAATTCTTTGACGCGACACTCACCCTCGACCGCCGGCCCTGGACCGCGCAAACGCTGCTCTCCACGCTCATCGCATTTCCCTGGATGACCGTGAAAGTCATCGCAGCCATCCATTGGGAAGCCCTGCGATTATTAATAAAGCGCGTCCCCGTTTTCGATCATCCAAAACATCTCAAGGGAAAATCATGAGTCATTGGACCAAACGGCTGTTTCTCAAAACACTCGGATCATTCAAGAGCGGTAGCCTGGAAGTTGTTTGTCCGGATCGATCCTACGAATTCGGGAGCCCGGGAGCACTTCCGCGGGCCACCGTTGCCGTTCACGACGAAGAGTTCTTCCGCCGGGCCGTACTCGGTGGCGACACGGGTATGGCCGAGGCCTACATGGATGGCTTATGGTCGTCGCCCGATCTTACCAGCGTGATTCGCCTGGGCGTGCGGAATCTCGCCGCTTTGGAAACAAGCAACAGCGCGCTTTCCATTGGACAGCGGCTATTGGATGTGGTGGGCCACAAACTGCGCCCCAACAACCTGCGCGGCAGCCGTAAAAACATTGAAGCACACTACGATCTGAGCAACGACTTTTTCCGGCTTTTCCTTGACGAAAAGATGCTCTACTCGAGCGCCGTTTATCTCAACGCCGGCGACACGCTGGAACAGGCCCAGATCGAGAAGATCGACCGCCTCTGCCGAAAGTTGCGGCTGACGCCGGGCGATCATGTACTGGAAATCGGCAGTGGCTGGGGCGCTTTCGCCGAGCACGCCGTGAACAACTATGGCGTGAAGATCACTTCCACCACCATCAGCAAACAGCAGTATGAGCACTGTGCCGAGGTGTTTCGCAACCTGAGCGGGCAGGCCGAGTTGCTGTTTGAAGATTACCGCAAGCTTACCGGCCAGTACGACAAGATCGTCAGCATTGAGATGTTCGAGGCCGTGGGCTACGAATACTACGACGAGTTCTTTTCTGCCTGCGACCGCCTGTTGAAGCCCGGCGGCACGATGGCCATGCAGACCATCACCATTATTGAGCAGAAGTTCGAAGCTTACCGCAAGCAGGTCGATTTCATTCAGAAGTACATCTTTCCCGGCTCTGAACTGGCGTCGGTTGCCGGCATTTTGCAGTCGCTCGGCCGCAGCACGAAGCTCTCGCTTTACCACGCCGAAGACATTGGCACGCACTACGCCCGCACGCTCGCCGAATGGCGAAAGCGCTTCAACGAGTCGCTCGACGACGCGCGCAAACTCGGCTTCGACGACCGCTTTCTTCGCATGTGGGATTATTACTTCGCCTACTGCGAGGGCGCGTTCCTGGAACGGCACATCGGCGACATGCAACTGGTGTTGGCCAAGAACGGAACGCAGCAAGCGCTCTACGGCGAGCCTTGGGAATCTAATTCCATAGCCCACCACTCAGCAGCAAGACACTAGCTGGCAGCCATTGGCTGATTGGTTACAATCGAAAGAGCCAATCATGTCAACGACTCAAATTACCACCACGGCGGAAGACCGCGACCTGGTTCTCACGGCCCTGATCGATGCCTCGTCGGACAAGGTCTACCGCGCCTGGACGGAACCGGAACTAATCAAACAATGGTTCGCACCCCTGCCCTGGACCGTGCCATCCGCGCAGACCGATGTGCGTCCCGGCGGCTCAAGCGTCATCGTGATGCGTGGACCGGAAGGACAGGAATTCCCAAATCCTGGCGTCTATCTGGAGGTCGTGCCGAACCAGCGTCTTGTTATCACCGATGCCTACACCAAAGCATGGGAGCCATCGGATAAGCCATTCATGACCCTGATTCTCACGTTCGAACCGGAAGACGGGAAGACCCGGTACACCGCGCGCGTCAAGCACTGGTCCGTTGCCGACCGAGAAGCGCACGAGCAGATGGGCTTCCATCAGGGCTGGCCAATCTGCACGCAGCAGCTTGCAGATCTGGTGGCGAAGTTATAAGAAACCGCTCGGCATTACGCCAAAGCCCGACGCGCCACTTCCTTATCGTTTAACTCAATGCCAAAGCCCGGCGTATCGGGCACGCGAATCTTCCCGTTCACAATCTGTTCCGGCGGGTTGATCAACTCCGCACGCCACGGCACTTCGCCCCAGGCAAACTCCAGCAGCGATACGTTGGAAAGTCCCGCGCACAGTTGCACGCTCGCTGCCGTCGCCACGGGCCCGCTGGGGTTATGCGGCGACACGGCAACATTATCCAACTCCGCCACTGCCGCAATCTTGCGCCCTTCCAGCAGGCCGCCGCAGTGCTTCACATCGGGCATGATCACACCCAGCGCCCGCGTGCGACACAGCGGAGAAAAGCCCTCTTTGCCGAACAAGACTTCGCCGCCGGACATGCGCTGCTTGATGCCTTTGCCAATCGCGATCGTGTCTTCCAACTGTTCCGGATCGACAGGTTCTTCATACCAGTAAAGCTTCAGCGCGTCCATGCGATGCGCCACTTCAATCGCCCGCGGCACATCGAAATGACTGTGGCAATCGATTAGTAATTCATTGCCAGGACCAATCGCCTCGCGCATCGCCTCCGCGCACTTGATGCCGTTTTCGATCGCCGCGTCCACCTCGGCCTTAGGGGCGGAAAGCTTCGGCACGCTGTCGAACGGCGCGCCCTTCACATACTTAAAACCATCGGCGATCACGCGCCGCGCATTGTCGGCAAACGCCTTCGGATCGCGCACGCCGTTGGTCGCGCGGTTGAGGTTCCCATACACATTCAAAAATTCATAGAGTTTGCCGCCCAACAATTCATACGACGGCACGCCCAGCGCGCGGCCTGCGCAATCCCACAGCGACTGCTCTAACGCGCTGAATGCCGTGGCTGTCAAACGCCCGCCTGCCTTGGCCTGCGCGCGTCCCCGCTTGTGAAACTGCTCAACCGCAAACGGCGACTCACCCTTGATCATTTCAAAGAAGTGCGCCAGCGTTTGCCGCATCGGCACGTTATCAGCCTTGCCTGGCATTCCATGCGAGGCCTCGCCCAGGCCGGTCACCCCCTTGTCGGTCTTGATGCGCACGAACAGCCAGTTCCCGCGCGCGCTCACCTGAACGGTGAACACCTCCATCGACTCGATCTTCAACTTTGGCAGTGCTGCTGCTCCCAGCATCGGGGCGGCAAAGGCTCCCAGTAGAAATTGGCGTCTGTTCGAATGCATAAACACTAAGATAACCTGTAAGAGTGCCTGCAAACGACTACAGTTCGCGCGAGCAAGTGGGCTGGTATTTTTACGACTTCGCCAATTCGCCCTTCTCCAGCACGGTGGTCACGCTGTTTCTCGGCCCCTATCTGACGGCTATTGCCAAGGCCGGCGCGGCCGCCGATGGCTTCATTCATCCTCTTGGTATGGCCATTGACCCCCGTGCCTATTGGGGTTTTCTGGTGTCCTTGTCCGTCGTAACGCAGGTGCTGGTGTTTCCCTTCATCGGGGCCTACGCCGATTACGGCCAGGGCAAGAAGAAGATGATGGGCTGGCTCGCCTACATCGGCGCGGCAGCCACAATGGCCATGTACTTCATTGAAGGGGCCAACTTCCTGCTCGGCGGAGCCCTGTTTCTATTGGCGAATCTTGCGTTCGGCGCGTCCATCGTGCTCTACAATTCGTTCCTGCCTGAAATCGCGGCACCCGAAGATCGCGACGATGTTTCGTCGAAAGGGTGGGGCCTGGGCTACATCGGCGGAGGCGTCCTGCTGGCTCTGAATCTGGTGCTGTTTTCCAATGCCGCCAAGCTCGGCATCACGGAAGGCATGGCCGTCCGCATCAGCCTGCTCTCTGCCGGTGTGTGGTGGGCTGGCTTTACGCTGATCCCGCTGAAGCGCATCCGCAATCGTGCGGCGGGCCTGCGGCTCACGGCCGAAACTAGCTACTTTCGAGCGGGACTCAAACAACTGCTGCAGACCATTGCCAGCTTGAAGAACTATCCGCAAACGGTCATCTTCCTTGTCGCCTATCTCATTTATAACGACGCGATTCAAACCATCATCGCCCTCGCCGCGCAGTTCGGTAGCGACGAATTGAAGCTCCCCATGTCGAGCCTCACGCTGGCCATCCTGATGGTGCAGTTCGTCGCCTTCTTCGGCGCATTCCTGTTCAATTGGATTGCGAAATGGATGACCGCGAAAGGCGCAGTCATGCTGAGCCTGGTGATCTGGACGGCGATCTGTATCTATGTCTACTTGGCTGTAAAAACAGAAGCGGAGTTCTTCGTGATGGCCGCGCTGGTCGCGCTGGTGATGGGCGGCAGCCAGGCGTTAAGCCGCTCCATCTATTCGCTGATGATCCCGAAAGGCCAGGAGGCGGAATACTTCAGCATTTACGAAGTCAGCGACAAGGGCACAAGCTGGCTCGGGCCGCTGGTGTTCGGCCTGGCGCTGCAGTTTACTGGCAATTATAGGCTGGCTATTATGTCGCTGATCGTGTTCTTCGCTGTCGGCCTGGTGGTGCTCACCCGCGTCGACGTTGGCCGCGCCGCGCAGGAAGCGCAGAACAGATAAAGCGGCACGTACGTTCAAGAACCGGAAGCCGTTCACTATGTCAGAAATCTACGCCCCAGAAACGCAGGGATGTCGCGTGAACCCTGGGTCACGGCCACAATCTCAATCGGGCTCCGCTCGGCCCGGTAGATGACAAGGTACGCGCAATCGGCCAGAATAGAACCGAGTACGAGGTCAGATCCTCTCGACGGTGTCTCATGATAGACGTTCGTCCAAGAGCCTCGAATGCGTCGAACAACCTCGCTATCCAGCGATCAGCGGAGTCAATACTTTCCGCTGCGATGTAATCCCAAATGTCATCGAGATCGACATCCGCATCGACGCTGAGAACAAAGTTGTTCACGGGCGAGGCTTCCTGCGTCCTTCCGACTTGCGCTGCAGACGGGCGCGGGCCTTGGCTGGGTCAACGGTTTCACCGCGATCCAGCGAGGCGAGGCGCCGCCCAAGTTCTCCGTTGAACTGCGTCGATTGAGCAGCCCGCGAGTTGTCGTGCTCCTCGAGAAGCCTTAGGGCTTCGCGAACCACTTCACTTGCGGAGTTGTAACGGCCCGAGCCCACTTTGGCGCTGACGTATTGTTCTAATTCAGGAGTAAGCGAAACGTTCACGGCGAATCGTCCTCAACTCTCAAACTATCGGCGATGCCAGAGATTGTCAATCTTTGTTATTGCACGAAACTCGTTACCCCTAGTTCTCTGTCGGCCGCCTTTCCACATGATCGATCGCAATCACCTCAACCTGCGCCCGGCCCGAAACAAGGGCGAATCCTAACTTTTCCCGAATCGCTGTGAAAAGTGACGGACGCGTGTCGGTCTCCATGGCGCCGTCCGGCCGCCACTCCAGCGTGAAATCAAATGCACCTTGGAACCCGGTATCATCGCGCACAAAATGCCGCACCTGATGCGTCAGCGCCTTGGCCAGCATGGCGGTGGTTACGCTTCGCCCAGTCAGTCGGCCTGCTTGGGTCATGTTGAATGGATCGTGATTCATCGCCAACGACTCTTCAAGAATCCGTACCTTGGGCCCATTCTTATCCGCAACCAACGAGTACATGGGAAGCTCTTTCGTCGCGGTGTGTACTCGCAGTTGGAAGCGCTCAGCAAGCAGGGCCTTCATCATGGCATGCAACTCATCGAGAGTAGGATCCTCCGTCGGAGCCTTCGCCGCAATATCGAATCGCGCCGAATCAAGCCATCCCGGTGCCCCAGTCAAACGCTCATCGCCGATGTCGTAGGTCCAGGTGATTAGCAGCCGCAGCGACGCATTCGAAGTGACAAACCGACCGCCTGGATAACGCCGGATCGCGACTGCGCTGGCCGGGTCGCTCACCTTAACGGATGCCACCTCAAATTCGACAGGTTTTTCGGCTCCTGAAACCAGAACGCTTCCGAATACGAAAGCGCCGATCGTTCGCCCCGCAATTGCAGCATTCATGAGTAAAACCTCTTGTTCTCTTCAAAACCAATATACACCCTGGCCTGAGTCCCCGATAGGGCAGGGGGGTACGACTTCTTTTGAGCCCCTGGACATGATATGGTACACCTCGATATGTAGGTTGTATTTTGTCGAACCCCAACTGGCGACAACCAGGAACTGTCCGCAAGCGTGTGCAAGAGTCTTTGAAGGACCAAGCATCATGACTTCCAAGAAACCAAGAAGTATCGAGGGGTTCACCACCCTGGACGAACTGCTCGACCAGGATGGAACTTGCGAAGCCTTTCAGGCCGTGGCGATCAAGGAAGTTCTGGAATGGCAAATTGAAGAGACGATGAAGGGCAAGGCATGTCACGCTACAACGGGCTGCGGAACTGTTGGGCCGCAAAGTGCGGCTTGAACTAATCTGACGGATTCCGCGCGGCTGTGCCTTGTGTGCGCCGTCCTCTGCTCTGTATACTCTACCCATGCACGGAAAACCCAGAAGCGCAGTTGCACTCGGTTTGCTCTTGCTCATTTCGGTATGCTCCAAGGGAGGACAGAAAGTGGAAGCTCAGGAACCTGATAAGTCGAAGGCCGCGGCCAGCACGCCACAACGCGGGCGCATCCTTGGCATCGGTGGTGTCTTTTTCAAATCCGCCAATCGCGATCAGACACGCGAATGGTATTCGAAGCATCTCGGATTGGCCGACAAGGGTCAAGGTGCGATGTTGCCTTGGCGCGAAAAAGATGATCCTCAAAAGGAGCACGTCACGGTTTGGAGTGTTTTCCCGGATACCACCAAATATTTCGATCCCAGCCCCGCGCCGTTCATGTTCAACTACATCGTGGACGATATGGATGCTTTGATCGACCGCTTAAAAGCTGAGGGCGTGAAGATTGACGATAAGCGAATGGATGAATCCTACGGCCGGTTTGCCTGGATCTATGATAACGATGGGAACAAGATTGAGCTGTGGCAGCCGGTGACTGCGAAAGCTAAATAGGGTTTGTCGCGAAATGAAAGTAACAGCCTCCGTCAACCGGCGGGAGGTTCAGCGGCCATGCAATACTGTCTAAGCCTCAGACATCCTGACCTTCACTGAAATTAGCATGAGCCCAAGCCGCTTACTGACTCGCGCGGCTCGGCTAGCGGTTGCCTGCTACTAACCGAGCCGCGCACGTCAGTAAGCGGTCTTTCGAGATCAATCGAATTTCCACTTCGCGGCAAAATTCCCCGCCGAGGTCAGGATGTCCAAGCCTACACCCGTGCTCGATTTGCGCGATGGCCACCAAACGCGTGGAATGTTCTTGTCCCAGCCAAAGCTTCGCCTCTATGATGCAGGCCTTTAATGGAAGCCGCACCCCATCTATGATTAGCGTGTAGCAACCTTACACTACGAGCATATATTCGTCGTATTCGTGGCTGTGCCCGGACGAAACGGCTGTCTCCTGGCAACTCCAAAATGCCATTTGGCTACCGTCTGCTCCATCGAAAAGATATCCTTCAAATCCCGGTGACGAAACATCTGTTTGTTCAACCTAGAAAAAGCTGTTGGACTGGGTTTGATACAGCGATCTTCCGCATTTGCATTCGATTGCGGATGAAGGCGGCGTAACCCATTGGGTGAGTGATTTATTGGAGCATTGCGGTGGAGGGAAATTGGGGTCAGACATCCCATTTTCGGCCGAAAACGGCCGAAAAAAGGTGTCAGACCCCAAATGCGACGCGTGGTGCGAATTGGCTGAAGCCCATCCAACTGCTTTTTCCAGGTTCAACGAAGTGGGCGCGCAGCCTCCCATTGCATTCCGTCAATCTGCGTTGTATAGTGAACCATATGGTTCAGTATTGCCAGACCCACTTCGATGCCTCGTTCGGCGCGCTCTCGGACGCTACCCGGCGCGGTGTTCTGGAGCAACTCGGGCATGCGGACGCTTCGATTACGGCCCTTGCCGAGAAGTTCGACATGACTCTCACGGGCATGAAGAAGCATGTAGGCGTCTTGGAGCAAGCAGGGCTGGTCACCACGCAGAAGGTGGGGCGGGTGCGGACCTGCAAGCTCGGTCAACGCGGACTGGAAGAAGAGGTGGCATGGATCGAGAGGTACCGCCAGCTCTGGAGCGCACGCTTTGACGAGTTGGACAATGTGGTTGAGGAATTGAAAAGCAAGGAGAAAGTCGATGGACGAAAGAAGAGAAGGTGAGGCCACCGCTACGAAAAACATCACGGCAGTGGAACGGAAGTCCGAGCGCGAGCTCGTCGTCACGCGAACCGTGAACGGTCCTGCGCGCCTCGTATTCGAGGCGTGGACCAAGGCAGAGCTGTTTAGAAGGTGGTGGGTGCCAAAGTCGTGTCCTCTTACCCTGCTTTCCTGCGAGATGGATGCTCGTGTTGGAGGCGGCTACCGTCTGGTGTTTAGCCACGAAGGTTCGACCATGGAGTTCTTCGGCAACTACCTGGAAGTGACGCCCCCCTCGCGTCTGGTTTGGACGAACGAGGAAGGCGACAGTGGCATGACCGTCACCACGGTGACATTCGATGAAGACGCCGGCAAGACGTTGTTGGTCGTGCACGATCTGTATCCATCGAAGGAAGCGCTCGACGCCGCGGTTGCCTCCGGGTCGACGGACGGGATGCCCGAGCAACTCGACCAGCTTGACGAGCTTCTCGTCAGCATGTGATCAAGCCGGCAACAAAATGACACGTTCAATCAATCCGCCGGCAAAGCTGCTGGTCGCCATGACTGGTAAGGCAAGCGCCGCGAAGGCCGCTACAGGCGACGAACCCGTATTTGCGTACATCGCCAGCTTGCCTCAGCCGCAACGCGGCATCGCCGAGCGCATCGATGCTCTGGCGGCTAAAACTTTGCCCGACCTCCAGCGAGCGGTGAAATGGGGCATGGCGTACTACGGGGTCGACGGGGGCTGGTGCTTTTCATCCGGCGCCTTTGTCGGCCATGTGAAATTGATGTTCATACGCGGCACGGAGATGAAGCCGGAGCCGCCTGTGGCACCGATCGGGATGGGCAAATCCACCCGCGGAGTCGAGTTGGCTTCGGTTGACGATTTCGACGAGCGCCAATTGGCGTCATGGATGAAGCAGGCCGCTACCATGCCCTTCATGGGAGGAAAGAAGCGATGACCAGGCAGTGACGCAGAATTCGCCATAAGTCGCGCAGCGTTCCTTAAACTGGCACGTGCGCGGCCGGGCAGCGGGTGCGTCCCGGAAATGGGGATTGCGCAACACCTGCGATGCGATAAACTGATCATCGTGATCCGACTTGCATTTTTATTCGGGATTTCGTGCCTTGCCTGGGCGCAGCCTGCTGCCCGCCAGATTTTGCGTGACCGTTGCGCGGGCTGTCACGGGGTTGCGGGCATGCAGGGGAAGCTTGATCTGCGTACTCGCGAAGCCGCGATGAGCGGTGGGGCTCATGGACCGGCGATCGTCGCGAAAGATGCAGACGCGAGTCTGTTGATCCGCGCGGTGGAAGGGCGCGGGTTGCCACTGATGCCTCCTACAGGGCCGCTGTCGGCGAATGAGATTAAGCAGCTTCGCGAATGGATCGCGGCGGGTGCGGCGTGGGAGACGGAACTGCCTTCGAATCCGCGCTGGCCGCTGAAGCCGGAAGATGTTTGGGCGTTTCAGCCGCTGCGGAAGATCAATGCGCCGGGTGTGGACCAGTTCATCAACGCGAAGTTGAAAGGCAAGGCGGCGGGGCGGGCAGATAAACTGACCTTGATCCGGCGGGCGACTTTCGATTTGATTGGGCTGCCGCCAACGCAGGCGGAGATCGATGTGTTTGTAGCAGACAACTCGGCGGGTGCATTCGCGAAGGTCGTGGAACGGCTGTTGGCATCCTCGCACTACGGCGAGCGCTGGGGACGGCACTGGCTGGACGTGGTCCGGTACGGCGATACCGATGGGTATTCGAATGACTTTGAGCGCCCCAATGCGTGGCGGTATCGCGATTACGTGATCCGCAGTTTCCAGAATGACAAACCGTATGACCAGTTTGTGATGGAACAGATTGCAGGCGATGAGTGGAAGCCGGGCGACGCGGACGCAGTGATCGGCACGGGCTTTCTGCGCATGGGACCGTGGGAACACACGGCCATGTCCGTGGCGGCGATCACGCGGCAGGCGTGGCTTGATGATGTGACGCACAATACTGCCGGCTCGTTCCTGGGCCTGACCGCGGGATGCGCTCGATGCCACGATCACAAGTTCGATCCGATTCCGACGCGGGAATATTACGGTATGCAGGCGGCGTTTGCATCGACTCAATTCGCAATGCGCAAGGCTCCGTTTCTGGCCGCTGAAAATCAATCTGGCTTTGATGCCGCACGCGAATATTCGCAGCTAATGATCAAGCATTTCGGCGAGAAAGCCGATGCCTTGAAGACGTCCACGGACAAAGCCGATATGGAGCGTGAGCGGATCTATCGTAAGCGTTTTGAGATTGCGAAGCGGACGCTCGGCCGGTATGACGCAATGGCGTTGAGCGTGGAATCGAAGAAAGACGAAGAGACGTTCATTCTGACGGCCGGTAATTTGCGGTCTCCTGGAGAGAAGGTTCCGCCGCTGGTGTTGAGCGCCGTGTTCCGCTACAACGAGAACGCTCGGGCGGAGCTACCGCAGGCGGCCGAGGGGCGGCGGCTGCAGTTGGCGAAGTGGATTGCGAATGCGGAGAATCCGCTGACGGCGCGAGTGATGGTGAACCGCATCTGGCAGTATCATTTCGGGCGCGGCATTGCCGCCAATCCGAACAATTTTGGCAAGATGGGCAAGAAGCCGACGCATCCGGAACTGCTCGATTGGCTGGCCGGGCAGTTCATCGCCAGCGGATGGAGCGTGAAACAGATGCATCGGACGATGATGCTTTCCGATGCGTATCAGCGGGCGGCGGGCGCGGACAACGAAGACTACTCGGCGTTTGTGCCGCGGCGGTTGGAGGCCGAAGAGCTGCGCGATACGATTCTGGCGACGTCGGGCGAGTTGAGCACAGAGGCGGGCGGACCAGGCACGTTTCCTGAGATTCATGTGGACGTGGCGAATCAGCCGCGGCTGATCATGGGCGCGTTGGGGCCGCCGTATGAGCCATCGCCGAAGCGGTCGCAGCGCAACCGGCGCACGGTGTACACATATCAGAAGCGCGGCATTGGCGATCCCATGATGGAGGTGTTCAATAGCGCGTCGATGAGCGATTCGTGCGAGCGGCGCGAGGCGAGTACGGTTCCACTACAGGCTTTCACCTTGTTGAACGGGAAGTTCACGCGCGATATGGCGCTGGCTTTGGCAGTGCGGGTGGAAAAAGATCGCGATCCGATTGAGAGTCTTTTTTTGCGGGTGCTGTACAGGCAGCCTTCGGCTGAGGAGCGGGCGAAGATGGCCGGGCTCATTGCGCGCGAGTTGCCGGCCGCGCCTCCGAAGCCGGATCGCAAGCCGCTGGTGCGCAGTCTGGTGGGTGAGCATACGGGGAAAAAGTTCGACTATCAGGAAGAGTCTTTGGGTGAGCCTTATGAAGAGAATTTGCATGCTTCCGAGGTGAGTTTGAAGGCGCGGAAGTTGGCGCAGTTGGCGTTGGTGCTGTACAACACGAATGAGTTCGCTTATGTTTATTAATCGCGGTGTTAGGTTGGAGGGGACGGACCGCTCTGTCCGCGCGCTTCGCTTAGGACAGAGTGGTCCGTCCCGGGCGCCTACTCATCGGCGCGAGTTTTTGTATCGCGCGGGCGCCGGCCTGGCCAGCGTGGCGTTCTCATCCTTGCTGCACGGGGCCAAGAAGCCGCATCACGCGGCCAAAGCTAAGGCGTGCATCTTTCTGTTGATGGAAGGCGGGCCGAGCCACATCGATACGTTCGATCCCAAGCCGAAGCTGAAAGAGCTGCACATGACCGAATTTGCCCGCAAGGACAAGTTCGCGTCGCAGATGGAGAGCGGCAAGCGTTACTACGTTACCAGTCCGTTTGAGTTCCGCCGCGCGGGCCAGGCGGGTGTGGAGATGAACACGCTGTTCGCGAATCTTGCCGGGTGCGCCGACGACATCTGCTTTTATCGCGGCGGCATTGCGGAGAACACCAATCATCCGACGGCGCTGTTTCATCTGAACACGGGAAGTCCGTTTGGCGCGGACCCGGCGATCGGGTCATGGGTGTCGTATGGGTTGGGCACGGAGAATGAGAACCTGCCGTCGTTTCTGGTGCTGCCTGATCTGATGTATCCGCAGGGCGGCGCGACGAACTGGTCGAGCGGGTTCCTGCCGCCGCAGTTCCAGGGCGTGGCGTTGCGGGCTGAGGGTTCACCGGTGTTAGACATGTCGCCGCCGGCGGGTGTTTCGCGCGAGTCATTGCGTGCGAATCTCGATGTGCTGGCGAGCATGAACAAGGCGCACGCGGCGCAACATCCGGATCATGCCGAACTGGTGGCGCGGATGGAGAGCTACGAACTGGCGTATCGCATGCAGGCGGAGATGCCGGAGGCGATGGCGATTGAAAAAGAGACGGGGGCTACGCGAGCCATGTATGGGCTGGACGATCCGGATTCGGCCAACTTCGGTCGACGTTGCTTGCTGGCCCGGCGGCTGGTGGAGCGGGGGGTGCGGTTCGTGCAGGTGATCGCCTCGGGTTGGGATTCGCATGATGACATCGCGACGGCGCATGGCAATCGCATGCGCGCCGTGGATAAACCGATCGCGGCGTTGATAAAGGATCTGAAGCGGACGGGGTTGCTCGACAGCACGTTGATCGTGTGGGCGGGCGAGTTTGGCCGCTCGGCCGATAATGGCGTGCGCAAAGGCGCCAAGGCCTGGGGCCGCGATCACAATGCCGGCGCAATGCCGGTGTGGTTCGCTGGCGGCGGGACGAAAGCGGGCACGATTGTCGGGGCGACCGATGAGACCGGGCAGAAGGCGATTGAGGTGGTGCATCCATTGAAGGATCTGCACGTGACGATTCTGCACTTGATGGGATTGGATGACGCCAAGCTGACTTACTTCCACTCCGGACGGTTCAAACAGTTGAGCCAGACCGGCGGTGAGTTGATTCGTGAGGTGATTGCGTGAGACTGCTGTTATGTTTGATGAGTTTGAGCGTGCTTCAGGCCGCGCCGCGCGTGCTGCTGGTGACCGGCGGGCATAACTACGACAATTCGTTCCATAGCCTGTTTGACGATACCGTGGACGTGAAGTCGAATCCGAAGGCGTTCGACACCGACATGCGGCGCAACTATGACGTGCTGGTGCTGTACGACATGGCGACCGATTTGACGGATAAGCAGAAGACCAATCTGATGAACTTCGCCGAGGCGGGGAAGGGAATCCTGATCATGCACCATGCCATCTGCAGCTATAACGACTGGGCGTGGTATCGCGAACTGGTGGGCGGGGTGTATTTGTTGAAGTCATCCACGTACAAGCACGATGTGGATATGGATGTGAAGGTTGTCGCAAAGCATGCGGTGACGGCCGGATTGCATGACATGAAGATCCATGACGAAACGTATCACGGCATGTGGATCTCGCCGGATTCGAAGGTGCTGCTACGCACGGATAACCCGTTGAGCGATGGGCCGCTGGCATGGATCAGCGCTTATTCGAAGTCGCGGGTGGTTTACGTGCAGTTGGGGCATGGCAAAGAGGCGCATCGGGATGCGGGGTACCGGCAGTTGATCAAGAACGCGCTGGCGTGGTGTGCGGGTTCGTAAGCTTAAGGCATTCTGGTAATCTGGCAGTCCCCCTGGTCCCATCCCGGGACCGTTCTCATTTTGTAAGTGAGGCAATGGCGGCTCGACTGGCCCAGCGCAATCTTGAACTGATTCGCTCATGCGAGGCGGCCAATCAGGATCTTTAGGTGAGGGAAATCGAGAAGGAATTCGATGGGATCCTCAACCGGATGGCGGAACCGTGGAAGTAGTTCAGAATCGCGGAGATATTTAGTTAGTAGCCCTGGACCCTGCACTTGGTTCCGCGATACGCAATACAAGGCCTTGTGTGGTTGTATCAGTAAACGTGCTGAATCAAAGAAGAAGAACCGTCCTTGTTGTGCCGTTGTCGAGTTCACCGAAGGCCAGCCCACCGATACTAATTCCTGTTACTTGCAATGGACGGGAAGTTGTCGCAGTCAGCGATCAGATTCGGGCAGTGGCCAAAGAACGATTGAAGGGCAGGGTGGGGACGATAAAAGCAGCGGAACTTGAGGCACTCGAAGATGGGCTTAGGCAGATCATGGAATTGGGTTGACAAGGCCGAAACCCAAACACTGGCAACAAAAAATGGGCCGCCCGGTTTAAAACATTAATCGCGCAGGCCCAGCCCGTTAGGGGGACGCTGCGCGATTAGAACGGATTAAAAAAATCCGCGGAATCCCAAACTATTTGGGTTCTGCGTCCTTCTTCTTCTTGCCCTTCTTCTTCTTCTCTTCCTTCTTGGTGTCGGTTCCGTCTGCAGCGAACGACGGAGCGGCAACTGCGACGATCAGGGTGAGGCCGAGCATCACGGACATGAGCTTTTTCATTTTGATATTGTCTCCTTTAGGATTTATGAGGCGGGTTAAGCGCCATCAACAGTAGTGTGCCATGCCATTATGAACATGACCTTAAGATGCAATTAAAAATGCTTCATCTATGAAACCGGTCACAGATCGATTTAAAATACTTTTTAGCACCTAACCCTCTTCAGATGAATGCTTTAGTCCACTTGACTCCCAGTGGGGAAGATCAATCGCCGATTACGCAATGTTAATCTTCGGCCGGATGAAGAACCGAGAATTAACTCAACGTCTGGCGCGCAAGGCCGGGATCCCGAGCTCTGCCGCCGCCGATCAGGTCGATCGGGTTGTCACAGAAATCATTGAAAACATTAGAAATGGAGAGAGTGTTAGGCTGCCTGGCCTCGGGACCTTCATAGCGGGGGAGAAACCCTATTTTCGCTTTGAGAGAAAGGCCAATGGGAAAGATTAAGTCTACCTTAAAGCTCGACAGCCACCAGGTTGCGCTGCTGTTGCGGGAGTGCCTGGAAGAGGGTTCTGCTATTGAAATCAAGGGCTTGGGTGTATTCCGGCCGGACCCCAAAGGCGGATTTGAGTTCGAATCGCGGCGAACGAAAAGAGTCTTCATCGCCTATGCAGATGAAGATTATGAAACCGTGCTGCGTCTGTTTCAGAAGTTTGAAGTACAGGGGTATGAGCCTTGGCTCGACAAACAGCGATTGCTGCCGGGGCAGAACTGGCCCCGGGCGATCGAGCGGGCCATTGGCATATCCGACTATTTCGTGGCCTGTTTTTCCAATCTTTCGGCGACCAAGCGGGGGATGTTCCATTCCGAGCTGCGCTACGCGCTGGATTGCGCCAGCCATATTCCGCTAGACGAGGTTTTCTTCATCCCTGTGCGCATCGAAGAGTGCCAGGTGCCGTCGCGGATTACGCAATCGATTCAGTATGTCGATCTGTTTCCGGATTTTGACAGCGGCGTCCAGAATATTTTGAAGGTGATGGAGCGGCGGTGAGGGCATGCGGCTCGCAGGCGAGCCTGATAGGCGGATTGCCTGTCTTACCCTTTTAGCTTCTTGCGAATGGAAGAGGCGTTTTTCGCGTCGGGTGCGAGTTCCAGATACTTGGCGTAGGCCACGCGGGCGTTCTTCATGTCCTTCTGCTTTTCGTAGGTCTCGCCCAGGCGCAGTTGGGCTTCGGCGTTGCCCGGATCCCAACGGGTAGCCTCAGTGAACCGCTTCACGGCTGCCTTCCAGTTGCCCTTTTTGAAGTAATAGTTGCCGGTGATGAGCTCTTTTGAGGCCTGCAGCGGGTTCAGGACATACTCTTTGGGGATCAGAGAGGCGTCTTCTTCAGGCGGATCCTCTTCTTTAATAACAGGAGGAGGGGTGGACTGCTGTGGTTTGGGTGGTTGGGCAAATCCCCCGACCGTCAACCCGAAAAACAGGACAAGTTGAAAAGCGCGTGACACAATTAGAGTATAGCCCCTGTATGGACCTTCGTGAAAAAGCCGCGCAGTTGCCCTTGCTGCCGGGGGTGTATCTATACAAGGACGCCGCCAACGCCGTCATCTACGTAGGCAAAGCGAAGAACCTGCGTTCGCGCGTGCGGAACTATTTTTCAGACGACCGGTTGGCCGATATGAAGACCGGGACGCTGATTTCGGAAGCGCGCGATCTGGACTACATCGTCGTCGACAACGAAAAAGAGGCGCTGGCGCTTGAAAACAACCTGATCAAGCAGTACAAGCCGCGCTACAACATTCTGCTGCGCGACGACAAGACGTACCCATACATCAAACTCACGGCCGAAAAATATCCGCGTGTCTATGTGACGCGGCGGTTGCGCAAAGACGGCGCCACCTATTATGGCCCCTATTTTCCCGGCAACCTGGCTTATCGTATCGTGCACTTCATCCACCGCAGTTTTCTGGTGCCGTCGTGCAAAGTGGATTTTTCGCGCAAGCATACGCATCCCTGCCTGCAGTATCACATCAAACGCTGTCTGGGCCCCTGCGTAGAGGGGCTGACGACGGACGCAGCCTATGCCATCGCCGTGGCCAATGCCAAGCTCTTCCTGGAAGGCCGCCATCGCGATCTGGCGCGCGATTTGCGGGCGCGAATGGAGGCCGCTTCCGAAGACCTGCGCTTTGAAGAGGCCGGAGCGATTCGCGATCTGTTGGCTACCGTCGAAGAGATCGAAGAGAAGCAGAAGATGGACGCCGCTGAAGGCGACGACATCGACATCTTCGCTTACTACGCCGAACCTCCTCTGATCGCCGTCAACCTGTTCCACCTGCGGCGCGGACGCATTGTGGACCGGCGCGAGTTCTTCTGGGAAGATCAACTGGATTTCATTCCGCAGGACTTTTTTTCGGCGCTGATCAAGCAGGTGTATCTGGACCAGCAGTACATTCCCACGCTGATCCACATGCCAGTCGAATTTGAAGATCTGGAACTGCTGTCTGAAACGTTGAGCGAAAAGCGTGGGCGCAAGGTTGAGATCGTCACGCCGCAGCGCGGGCAGAAGAAGGCCATGCTCGATCTGGTGGAAACCAACGCCAAGCACAGTTTCGATGCGCGCTTCCGCGTGCTGAAGCCTTCGTCAAAAGCCATTCAGGAAGCGATGCAGGACGCCTTGAATCTGCCTGAGCCGCCGAAGCGCATTGAGTGCTTCGACATTTCGCACATTCAGGGAACCGACAAAGTGGCGAGCATGGTGGTGTGGGAAGACGGCCGCATGAAGAAGTCCGACTACCGCAAGTTCATCATCCGCACGGTGGAAGGTAACGACGATTTTGCGTCCATGCGCGAAGTGGTTACGCGGCGCTATTCGAACGACACGCCGCGGCCCGACCTGATTCTTATCGATGGCGGCCTGGGGCAGTTGCACGCCGCGGCCGGTGCGCTGGAAGAGTTGGGCATCATCAATCAATCGGTGGCATCGATCGCCAAGCGCGAAGAGTGGATCTATGTGTTGGGTCAGGAAGACGAGCCGATCATTCTTGACCGGTACTCGCCAGTGCTGCACCTGGTACAAACGGTACGCGATGAGGCGCACCGCTTTGCCGTCACCTTCCATCGCAGCCGCCGCAATGCCAGCCGGTTGACGTCGGAGCTAACCCAGATCGAAGGAATCGGCGAACGGACAGTGCAGAAACTGCTACGCGAATTCGGCAGCGCCGATCGTGTCACTTCCGCCAGCGAAGAAGAACTGGCAAAGGTGATTGGGCCGGCCGCGGCCAAGCGAATCAGCGATAGCCAAAAACCCGCTCCAGCCACGGATTGACGACGTGGGCAGCCTTTGATGGGAAGCGATGTGCCCCGGGCAGCAAGTGGAATTCCACGTCCGACGCATGGTGGCGCAGGCGAGCCGGAAACCCTTCCACGACTGCGTTGGGGAAGAACTCGTCGGCATCGCGCGAAATGTGGAGAATAGGGGTGGAGAAGTTCTGGTACGCATCGCCTTCCCAGTCTTTCGGAACGCCCCCGCAGAGCCCAACGATGCCGCCTACCTGATTCGGGTGCGTGCCGGCAAAGCGGTAGTTCAGGCCCACGGGCTGGGAAAATCCGAGCAGCAGGATTCGCCCGGGCCCGGCGTGGAATTGCGTTTCGAGATACGCTAGCGATTGCAGCACCATGTCGTGATGCAGCCGCACGGAGGCTGCCCAGTTTTCGCGGGTGCCCCAATTGTGAACCACTGGTGATTCCGGTGTGGTGAGCGATACGTAATGTTGGTTGGGCGCTTGCAGCGCGGCAATCACTGCCCGCCCGTGAAACATGGTGTCTGTCAGGCGAAGCATGACAGACGCTGACTGGCCGTAACCATGCAGTGCGAGCACGATTAGCGGGTTCTCCACGGGCGTGGATGGCGCCTTCACAAAAAGGCGGCATTCCAGCGAAGAATTAAATTTGATTTCGTTGGGCATGACGGGGCTCAAGATTCCATAGTAATATGCCGATAGAAGCCTATGAGGAAGTTCTAAGGGTTCCAGGTCCTGTATTCCTCAGTGGAATCGCTTAGTTTGGAGAACAATTTGCCAGATGGGCGTGCCCTTGAAGGAAAATTTCAATACAATCGAGATTGAGACAGCGGAACGGACTTAGTGACGATTCAGTGAAAAGCGCACAAGCCGCTTCGGCGCGGCGATAAAACTTGACGGAAACTCGACACCTCAGGCGCCGAAGCGAGTCTGTTGTATGCGAGTTAACTAGAAGGAATAGGCAAATATGCTTCCCGACCAGATGGAAGAGGACAAAATGAAATTCTCGGAACAGCTTATGCGATTGGATTACGCTGTTGCGCTGGAGCGCCTCGGCGGCGATGAAGAACTCCTGCAAGAGGTTGCGCAGTTGTTCCTGGACGAGTATCCCACGCTCATGTCTGAGATTCAACAAGCGGTTGCTGCCGGAAACGCACGCCGCTTGGAGCGCGCCGCACATAGCTTGAAGGGTTCCGTCGCGAATTTCGGTGCCGATGTGGCCGTTCAAGCGGCACTTGCGCTGGAAAAGATCGGCCGCAGCGGAGATCTCACTGGCGTTGGCCCGGCGTATCAACAGCTCGCTTCCGTCATGAACGCGTTGCATCCGTCGTTTGAAAAACTGGCGGCACAGTAATCTGCCGCGAGTTCGAATCGGCGGAGCAGTGCCGTGGTTTGCTATAGTGAGGTGAACCACATTCTTATGAATTCCACTGAAGCTCGGGAAATCGTCTGCGCCCATAGTCCAGATTCTGACGACGCGTTTATGTTTTATGCGTTGGCTACGAAAAAGATTCGCTCACGTTCCCTTACATTCCGGCACGTCCTGGAAGATATCCAATCTCTGAACCGCCGTGCTACCAACGGTGAATACGAATTAACCGCAATCTCGTACCATGCATACCCGTATGTCGCCGATAAATATATGGTTATGGCAAGCGGATCGAGTGTGGGCGACGGCTACGGCCCGATGATCGTAGCGAATCACCCAATGGCGCCGGAAGACTTGAAGGGCAAGAAGATTGCCATCCCCGGCAAACTCACCACCGCCTATCTGACATTAAAGCTATTTGAGCCCGATTTCGAGCCGGTTGAAGTCCACTTCGATAAGATTCTGGATGCAGTGAAGGAAGGCGTGGTCGATGCTGGCCTGGTCATCCACGAAGCACAATTAACATCAGGCAAGAGCGGCTTCCATACCGTTCTCGATATGGGCAAATGGTGGAAGAAGAAATACGATCTTCCTCTGCCGTTGGGATGCAACGTTCTGCTGCGCTCACTACCTGGCGATTTGCAGGTGGAAGCATGCCGTCTGATGCGCGAAAGCATTCAGTACGCGCTCGACCATCATGAAGAGGCTTTGAACTACGCCCTGCAGTTTGCCCGCGACATGGAAGTCCCGCTGGCCGAAAAGTTTGTCGGCATGTACGTAAACCATTACACGGTGGATTGCGGCGAGCAGGTCCCACTGGCAGCACAAAAATTGCTCGACATGGGATTTGAAGCTGGATTAATTCCTAACAAGGTTCAGCTGGAAATCATCCGTTAGCGTCTTAGGAAGTATGAAGCCTCTGGCTATCGTCGCTGTTTTGTTAATGCTGCCTCTGCTGGCGCAGGATTCTTCGCCCGGTGAAACCAAGGCTCGTGTCAAGCTGGCCAAGGAGTACGGAAAGCAAGGTTCGGCGGCGATTCCGAAGCTGGCCGCCATGCTTTCCGATCCGGAAATCAGCGTGCGCGTGGAAGTGGTGAAGGCGCTGGTGGAGGCCGGATCCCAGCATGGGCTGGAGCCCCTGGTTGCGGCTACCAAAGACAACGACGCAGAAGTTCAGATCCGGGCAACCGATGGGCTGGTAAACTTTTATCTTCCTGGATACGTTCAAACTGGCCTGAGCGGCTCACTCAAACGCACCGGTACGCGCATCCTCGGCAAGTTTACAGATACCAACGATCAAATTATTCCACCCTACATTGAAGTGCGTCCGGAGATCATTGAGGCGCTCGGCCAGTTGGCCAGCGGTGGAGTCTCCATGGAGTCGCGCGCGAATGCTGCCAGAGCGCTGGGTGTACTGCGCGGCAAACGTGCGGTGCCGCAGTTGATCAAGGCGCTACATTCCAAGGACGATCAGGTGCTATACGAATCGCTGATCGCCTTGCAGAAAATCCGTGACCTCAGCGCCGGCCCGAGTATCGTTTTCCTGCTCCGCGATCTGAATGAGAAAGTGCAGATCGCGGCCATTGAGACAACCGGTCTGTTGCTGAACCGGCAGGCGATGCCTCAGCTGCGGGACGCGTTCGATCGCGCGCGGAATGACAAGATCCGCCGGGCCGCCCTTTCCGCAATGGCCATGATGCCCGATTCGGCCAGTCGCGAACTGTTTGGAACCTACTTCCGGGACAAAGACGAAGGGCTTCGTGCTGCGTCGGCGGAAGGCTTCGCCCGGCTTCGCCGGCCGGAGGATGCACCGCTGCTGGAGTCGTCCTTCAACGAAGAACGCAAAATGGGGCCACGGCTGTCGATGGCGTTTGCTCTGGTGATGACCGGGAAACATGAATTGACGACGTTCAGCCCGCTGCAATACCTTGTGAATACGCTGAATTCCAAGTCGTATAAAGGGGTTGCCAGATCGTACCTGCTGGAATCTACGCGGGATATTGGTGCGAGAAGATTGGCTTATGCGGCGTTAAAGCGTGGGACAAAAGACGAAAAGATACAGCTGGCGCAGATCCTGGCCGAGAGCGGCGACAAAGATACCGTTGCGGAGCTGGAGCCGTTGACGAGGGATAACGATACGGAAGTAGCACAAGAGGCATTGCGGGCGCTTCGTAGTCTGAAGGCCCGCCTGCCGTAGAAATCGGTGTAACTACTTTGCCTTCTTCTGTTTCTGCTGACCGACGCGGGTTTTATTGGTGGAGGCTTTCATGTCTCTCCATGCCTTCCAATCGAACCGCGAGGAAGCATCCTTCAGATAGGCGTCTAAATCGGATCCTTTGGGCATAACAGCCATCAAAGTAGCTGTGTCTGCGCCGTCGGGGCTCGTGATGCGGAAACGCTTAACATTGGGGATTGCCATAACCCTTCTAGCTTAGCACAGTTCCCGAGGGGGCATTAAACAAAGAGTGCGGAATATGCTGTCCACGCGATTTTACGGATGCAAATTCGCGCTCTGGATAGCGCAGGGCTGTGAGGCGGCCGCCGAAGACGCAGCCGGTGTCGATATTGACCGTGCTGTTCACCCACACCGGCTCACGTACGGGCGTGTGGCCGTAGACGACCATCGCCTGGCCATGGTAATCCGCCGCCCAATCGAGCCGCTCAGGGTACCCATCGGGGCCGGTCTTGCCGGTAATGTCGCCGAATAGAGCAAACCGCCGCGCTTCGGTGGAGTCCTGGCCCTGAAACGCTTCCTTCATGCCGCCATGAGCCGCCACCAACCGGCCGCTATCGAGCACCAATTGCGTGGCCAGCGACTCAATGAACTCGATGGCCGGCTGGCGCAGGGCAGGGTTGGCATCGAACTCAGCAAGTGATTTGTCGAGACCATGTGAAATCGTCACTTTGTGGCCGAGCAGCGCCCGCCTCAGCTTTTCGTCGTGATTGCCGCAAACGGCTAACGCGTTTCCGTTGATTGCCATGTTGGCGGCGATGCGATAGCAGTCGATAATACGCGGTCCGCGATCGCAAAGATCACCCAGAAGAAGAATCCGCCGGCCTTCGGGATGAGCCCACAGTCCGGGCCCCCAGACGGATTCGGGCAAGGCCGCCTCGTCAAAGTCGTACCCGAGCAAGCTCAGCAATTCTTCCAGTTCGGTGCAACAGCCGTGGATGTCTCCGATGATGTCGAACATGCCCGGCGCTAGGAGAAGACCTTTTCGATGACCTTGCCGCCGAAATCGGTGAGCTTTTCGTTGCGTCCGTTGTGCAGGTACCACAAACGGTTCTGATCGAGCCCCAGCATGTGCAGCAGCGTGGCGTGGAAGTCGCGCATGTGGTAACGGTCACCAACCCCGCGCAGGCCAAGTTCGTCTGTCTCGCCAACGAACTGTCCACCTTTGGTGCCGCCGCCGGCGAACCACATAGTGAAGCCGTGCGGATTATGGTCACGGCCGTTGCCGCTTTGCGACATGGGCAAGCGGCCGAATTCGCTACCCCAAATGACTAGCGTGGAATCGAGCAGGCCGCGCGATTTCAAATCCTTCAACAGCGCGGCGATCGGCTGATCGGTAAGGCGGCACATCTTCTCGTGGTTTTCGACGAGGTCTTTGTGCGCGTCCCACTGCATGCTGACCGGTCCGCCGCCGGAGTAGATCTGCACGAAGCGGACTCCGCGCTCCACCATGCGGCGGGCCAGCAGGCAGCGTGTTCCGAAGTCGAGCGTATGTTTTTGATCGAGGCCGTACATGCGGCGCGTGGCCTCGCTTTCTTTTGTGAGGTCCACCGCTTCCGGTGCGTGCTTCTGCATGCGGAACGCCAGTTCGTACGAACTGATGCGGGCAGCCATTTCCGTGTCGGCCGACTCGGTGTCGAGGTCGTTCATCTTTTGCAGCAGGTCAAGCGTGGCGCGCTGGCGCTCAGGCGTCATGCCGGGCGGAGGCTTCAGATTGAGGATCGGCGATGGACCGCTGCGCAGCAACGTCCCTTGATGCACCGCCGGCAGGAAGCCCGAGCCCCAGCACGGCGTGCCGCCCTCTGGCGTGCCCTCTGGCTGCGGCATTACGACGTAGGCCGGCAGGTTGTCTGATTCACTGCCCAGGCCATAGGTCACCCACGATCCCATGCTTGGGTAGCCCATGAGGATGCGCCCGGTGTGCACCTGATACATTGCCGGTGCATGCACTACCGATTCGGTGTAGAAGCTGCGCACGAAACAGATGTCGTCCACGCATTCGGCGATATGCGGATACAGCGACGAGACAGGCATGCCGCTTTGTCCATGCTGTTTGAACTGCCATGGCGACGACAACAACGGCGTGTTGCCTTCGGTAAACTGGCTGACGATCTTGCCGTAACTTTCGGGCAGCTTTTGCCCTTCGAATTTCTTGAGCGCAGGCTTGGGATCGAATGTATCGATGTGGCTTGGCGCGCCCACCATGAACAGAAAAATTACCGACTTCGCTTTCGGTGCAAAATGCGGCGCTTTCGCGGCAAGAGGATTCGTGCGTGTGGCGGCAGCGCCGGTTTTCGCCAGCAGATGCTGCAGTGCGATGGCCCCGAAGCCGTTGGCCGAGGCGCGCAGAACGTCGCGGCGATTAGGGGATGTAAACAAATTCATTGCGGTTCAATAGAGCCAGGCAGAAGTCCTTCAGCTCTCCTCCTTTCGCCAAAAATTGTTTTGCCAGATTTGTTTCCGCCGGCTTCGGCAAGCGGGCGAGTGTCAACTTGTAAGCGCGGCGCAGTTCGCAATCGGCGTTGCTTGCGCACTCGCGTTCCAGTCGCTTGGCAAAGGCCGCCGACTGCGTTTCCATAAAGCTGCTGTTCATCAGTGTGAGTGCCTGGAGCGCATGCGTGCTGGTGGAACGCGCGGCGCAAGAGCTCATCTCATCGGGCTGATCGAAGTTTGAAAGAATCGGCAGGCGAATCGTGCGTTTGTTGAGCAGATACAAGCTGCGGCGGCTGTAATCATTGGGGTCGGCGGAGACTGGCCACAGGTTGTCGGGCTCGGCTTCGGTGAAGATCAGGTCGTAGATTTCCTGTTCAATCGGCGTCTTCACTGGCTTGCCGCCAATGCGCGCATTCAGATTTCCGGTGGCAGCAAGAATGTTGTCGCGGATCAACTCGCCTTCCAGGCGTCGCTTGTTCATGCGCGAGAAAAGCTTGTTGCCGGGATCGATCTTCTCTTTCGCCGCATCGGCTGCGGCCGACTGGCGGTACGCGTTTGAAAGAACGATCATGCGGTCGATGGCCTTTACGCTCCAGTTCTTGTCCATGAACTCTACGGCCAGCCAATCGAGCAATTTCTGATTCGTTGGCCTTGCGCCCAGAGCGCCAAAATCATTGGGAGTCGGCACCAGTCCTGTTCCCATGCGGAACGCCCAGATGCGGTTCACCATTACGCGTGCGGTGAGTGGATGGTCTTTCGATGCCAGCCAGTTGGCCAGCGCCGCGCGACGGCCTTTCGGTTCCAGCGGCGCCTGCGCGCCTCCCATCACCGTTAGGAACCCCGGCTGCACTTCACCCAATTTGTTTTTCGTGTCGCCGATTTTCAGAATGAAGCTTTGTGGCGCCTTGTCCATGTTGGTGACGGCATAGGCGGTGGTAGGCGGTTCGGGAGCGCTCCATTCCAACTGGTGCATCTGGCGTCGAAGTGCGGCGCGCTTTTCCTTTTCCGCGGGCGCAATGGCGCCGACCACTTCGTCCCAACTTGGACTGATCTGACTTTCGGCATTCTTAGCCAGGTCCTGTTCTTCCTTGGTGCGCTTGGCTTTGGGGATCTCCAACGCCTTGAGCAGAGCAGGTTCGAGCTTGGCCTTCTTTTCAGCGGAGAGTTTTTCGCGGCACGGCTTTTCGATTGCGGCAATAGCTTTCTTGATCGGATCGAGTTTGGCTTCGTATTCTTTCTTGGCAGCTTCATAAGCGGCCTTCTCGGCCGGCGAGGCGATCTCAATATCTTTGTAGTCGGTGGCTGCCATTACAGCTTGCAGGCGGTAGTAGTCGGCTTGCAGGATCGGGTCGAACTTGTGATTGTGGCAGCGCGCGCAGCCAACGGTGAGGCCCATGAAGGCTGCGCTCACGCCGGCGGTCATCTCAACCAACACGTCCTGCCGGTCTGCTTCTTTGTCTGCGTTGCCGCCGACCAGATGAATGGGACCTGCGCGATGGAATCCGGTGGCGATCAGCGCTTCGTTGTTGCCAGGGTAGAGTTCGTCGCCGGCGATCTGCTCTTTGATGAAGCGGTCGTACGGCTTGTCATTCTGGAAACTGCGGATGACGTAGTCGCGGTAGCGCCAGGCATGCGGGCGTTCCAGGTCCAGTTCGTAGCCATTGGTATCGGCGTAGCGCACGACGTCGAGCCAGCGCAATGCCCAGCGTTCGCCGTAGTGGGGCGAGGCGAGAAACTTCTCAACGGCCTTTTCGTAGGCGTCGGGCGATTTGTCGGCGAGGTAAAGATCTACTTCGCCAGGTGTGGGATTCAGACCGGTAAGGTCGAGCGCAAGGCGGCGGAAGAGCCGTTCGCGATCGAGCGGCGGGGCCGGCGTCAGGCCCTTGGCTTTCATTGCAGTGAGCAGAAAGGTATCGATCGGATTGCGCACCCAGGCGTCCTTCGTTTCGGGCGCGCTTCCGCGCGCAGGCCGTTGGAAGGCCCAGTAATTTTTGCGTGCGGCAACCCAGGCTTCATCGCGCTCGGTCCAGGCGAGGGCGCTCAAAGCCGTGGCTGCGAGGAGCAGAACCCGGCTAAACTTCGACATGTATGCATTTTGACACAATTGGAGCACGCTGTGAGGGCGCTGGAATCGTGTTTGACGTGTGTGAGAAATCTAAAGTGTCACTTTAGATTTCTCACAGTCTGGAAATCGTCTTTGCAGATAAAATAAACATTGAGAAATCTAAAGTTGTAGTTTAGACTTCTCATATGAAGGCCATTCCAAGAATACTCGATTCACTGGTCTCGCGTTCGGCCAAACACTACGCTGCAATCGTATTGACGGGCGCCCGGCGGGCAGGGAAGACCACTCTGTTCCGCAACCTGCTGCCTCATGCGGAGTACGTGCTGCTGGAGGATCCCGACATCCGTGCCCGTGCCACCTCGGACCCAAGAGCCTTTCTGGAGGACTTGCGGCGCCCGGCCATTCTTGACGAAATTCAAAACGTCCCGCTGCTGTTCGACTACATTCGAACCGTGATTGACTCCGCTCCGCGCCGCATGGGGCAGTTCTTTTTCACTGGCTCACAGGAGGCCCCTCTGATGGAGGGCGTCACCGAGTCGATGGCAGGGCGTGCGGCGATCCTGCAAATGATGCCGTTCAGTCTGGCCGAGACGCCCAAGGTCAACCTGTTCAATGGCGGCTTTCCCGAGGTCCTGGCCGACCCGGCGGGACGCTTCGTCTGGTTCAGTTCTTATCTGCAAACCTATCTGGAAAGGGACGTGCGCGCTATCACCAACGTGAAAGATCTGTCCACGTTTCGCCGGTTTCTCTCGCTGCTGGCGAGCCGGCATGGCCAACAGTTAAACAAGAGCGATTTGGCCACGCCGCTTGGTGTGTCCATTCCCACAATCGGTGAGTGGATGCGCATTCTTGAGATCACTGGCCAGATCCTGCTGGTGGCGCCTTATTTCGAGAACTTCGGCAAACGGCTCGTAAAAACGCCGAAGGTATACATTGCCGATTCGGGCATGGCCTGTCATCTATTAGGCATCCAGTCCCGCGCGGAACTTGATCGCTCACCTTTTCTCGGCGATATCTTCGAGGGCTTCGTCGCATCGGAGATCGCCAAAAGCCAGGTCAATCGCGGTGGACGGAGGGAACTATATTACTTCCGCGATCAGCAGGGCCTAGAGGTCGACTTCCTCTTCGCCTCACGCAAGGGCGGACTCTGCCTGGTTGAGTGCAAAGCCGCCAAGACGGTCTTTCCGCAGATGGCAGGCCCCATGCTCAAACTCAGAAAAGCACTGAAAACGCCGCCAGAAAAAATGTTTGTCATCCACCGAAAAGCCAGCGCCGGCCGTCCTACGGATGCTCTCACGCCCGGAGTAAGCGCCCTGCCCGTGGAAGACTTCTCCGTTTGGCTCAACGCAAAAACTTCTTGACATGTATTAGTAAACTAGTACAATAGTAAATGAGATGAGCGACACAAAGCGAAACGCAGTATTCCGCTTCCGCCTGGAAAACTCCAGCGGCGTCCCCGTGTACCGCCAGATTATCGATCAGGTCCTCACCGCTATTTCCACCGGAACGTTAACCTCCGGCGCGCAGTTGCCAACCGTGCGGCAGGTGGCGGTAGACCTGGAGATCAATCCAAATACGGTGGTGCGCGCCTATCGGGAACTGGAGATCCGCCAGGTGCTCATGACCCAACAGGGCATGGGCACTTTCATTACTCCGCGAAAGATCAAGAAGGATGATGCGGATCACGACCGTCGCCTGACACGCCTGGTCTCCGAATTCACTTCGCGTGCCGGTGCGGAAGGTTTCACCATCGCGGAACTGATCGAGCGTCTGACCGAGTTGTCAAACGAGCAAGACAAGAGGAGCTAACAAATGCCTAAGGTAATGTTTAATCTTTCCAGCAGTGATTCCATCACCAGCCTGAATCAATACGTGAATCCCGTGGGAAGTTTCGTCTTTGTTGTATGCGCGATCGCCGGCGGTGCGGCAACGGTAAAGTTCGATTCTCCGCTGCCTCTGGTTCTCGGCTTGCTGATCGGAACCTTCTTCCTATTCGGCATCAAAGTGGCCAGCCAGTGGGAGAAGGCCGCCGTGCTGCGCTTCGGTAAGTACACCGGCCTGCGTGGGCCTGGGCTGTTCTTCATCATTCCGATCGTCGATTCCGTCAGCCAGTTCGTCGATCAGCGAGTGCGCGTCACCGATGTAACCGCCGAATCGACGCTTACGCGCGATACCGTTCCAGTCAACGTGAACGCCATCGTCTTTTGGGTGGTATGGAACGCGGAGAAGAGCATACTCGAAGTGCAGGACTTCGGCCACGCCATCCAGATGAGCGCCCAGACCGCGCTGCGCGAATCCATAGGCCGACACGAACTGGCGCAGATGATCACCAATCGCGAAATGCTGGGTCATGAGTTGCAGAAGATCCTTGACGAGAAAACAGCGCCCTGGGGCATCACCGTTCAGTCCGTGGAAATCCGCGATGTCCAAATCCCTAAAGACCTGGAGGACGCCATGTCGCGCCAGGCGCAGGCCGAACGCGAACGGCAGGCACGCATCATTCTGGGCACCGCGGAAACGGAAATCGCCGCCAAGTTCGCCCAGGCCGCCGAGGTCTATTCGTCGAACCCCACCGCGCTGCATCTACGCGCAATGAACATGCTGTACGAAGCCATCAAAGAGAAGGGCTCCATGGTGATCGTTCCATCATCCGCCGTCGAAACAATGGGTCTGGGAGGCATGTTGGGGACCGCTTCGCTGCACAACCGCCCACAGGTGTAAGATGAAGGCGGAAAGTCATGACTCAGATATTGAATTTGCTGTCGTTGTTGGGCCTCGCGGCAAACTTCGGCACACTCCTGATGCAGTGGAGCATGCTGCCTGACAAAGTGCCCGTGCATTTCAACATCATGGGCACGCCCGATCGATGGGGCGGCAAAAGCACACTGATCCTGATGCCAGTTATCGCATTTAGCACCTATCTGATCGTCACGTTAGCTGTGCATTTCGGCCGGCCGGGAAACTCGCTCGTAGCCATCACGCCTGAGAATGCCGAGCGCCAGGCAGAGGTCACTGTGAAGCTCACGTCGTGGATTAAGACCGAGATTGTCTGGTTGTTCGCGTTCATTGAATGGCAATCGATTCAGGTTGCCATTGGCCGCGCCACGGGCCTGACATGGCAGTTCCTACCCGTCACCCTGCTGGTGATCTTCGGCACCATCGGATACTACATATGGCTCAGCTATCAACTACGCTAGTTACCCCGCTATAATTCGAAGGAATGCTGGTTGAGCTGGTTATCGAAAACTACGCCGTCGTAGAACGGTTGCGCGTGCGGTTTCACAGGGGACTGAACCTGTTGACGGGCGAAACGGGAAGCGGAAAATCGATTGTCGTAGATGCGCTGGGGCTGCTGCTGGGCGGACGCGCGTCGGCCGAAGCCGTTCGCACCGGAGCCGAGCGGGCCCGCATCTCAGGCATGTTCGAAGTCCCCGCCGATGCGCGGTTCCGGCAAATCGTGGATGCTGCCGGCATCGCTGTGGAAGAGGATGAATTGCTTGTGGAACGCGAAATCCTCGCCAACGGTAAGTCGCGGGCCTTTCTTGCCAATCGCATGGTGACTGCAAGCTTGCTGCGTGAACTGGCCCCGCTGTTGGGCGACATTCACGGCCAGCACGAGCAACAGGAATTGTTCTCCGCCGATGCCCAGCGTGACATGCTCGACAATTACGCAGGCAACGAGTCGCTGCTGGAAGACGTTGCCCGCACCTACAAGCAATGGCGCGCCTGTGCCACCGAGCTCGAAGAACTCACCCGCCGTGAACAGGAGCAACTGCGACTGGCCGACCTGTGGAGCTTTCAACGCAAGGAAATTGAATCCGCTGATGTGAAGCCGGGCGAAGACACCGCGCTTGAACACGAAAAGCGCGTCCTGCAAAACGTAGCCAAGCTGTCCGATGTCGCCGAGAGCTCATACGCTGCCTTGTACGATGCGCCTGAATCCGCCCTGGCACGCATCCAGACGTCGTTGCGCAAGTTGCAGGACCTCGCCCGCATCGACGAAGAGATGGGCGCGATCGCCGAAGCGCTGAAGCCCGCTGAACTGGCAGTGGAAGAGGCCTCGCATTCACTGCGCGAGTATCTGGGAAAACTGGAATCAGATCCGAAACGGCTCGACGAAGTAGAGAATCGCATGGCCGCGCTGGAGAAGCTGAAACGTAAATACGGCCATTCGATGGAAGAGGTGCTCGCATTCCTGGCCGATGTTCGCGCCAAGATGTCGATCGTGGAAACAGCATCGGAGCGCCGCGCTGAGATTGAGAAGCAGCAAGCCAAACTGGCCACTGACTACGCCACCGTAGCTGCCAGGCTGACGTCGAAACGAAAAGAAGCGGCCAAGAAGCTGCAGAAGAAAGTAGAGTCGGAACTGGCATCGCTGGCCATGGAGCGGACGCAGTTTCACATTCAGCTGAACCCCACCCAATGGAGTCCGGAAGGTGCCGACGCACTGCTGTTCCTCTTCTCAGCCAACCAGGGCGAAGAGCCAAAGCCGCTTGAGAAAGTGGCGTCGGGTGGCGAAGTGTCACGCATCGCGCTGGCGCTGAAGACGTGCTTGCAAGGGCAAGCGGACCAAGCCGCGAAGACCCCGCTAACATTGGTCTTCGATGAAGTCGATGCCGGCATCGGCGGCGTCGCGGCCGAGATGGTGGGCCGCCGGTTGAAGCAGCTTTCCGCTTCAAGCCAGGTGCTGTGTGTGACGCACCAGGCGCAGATCGCCAGTTTCGCCGATCACCATTACCGCGTCGAGAAGAAAGAGTCGAACGGGCGCACCGTTGCCGTACTCGATGAACTCTCGACGGAAGAACGGACGCGTGAAGTGGGCCGCATGTTGAGCGGTCATCGCCTCACGCCCGAAGCGCTCAAGCACGCCGAGCAATTGATCAAGGCTTCTTGCTGACCCAGATCGGCGAGCTCCACGCCAGTTGCCCGTTGGCCTGTTCCACGCGCACGTAGTAGTAACTTTCGCCTGCTCCCAGCGCGCGGTCAACATATTCGAAAGACGCGTCACGCTGGTTCGGCGAAACTTTGTGAATGTACTTGTTGTTCTTGATGACGTCGATCTGCTTGATAGCCGCTGTGCCATTCACTTTCACGATCAGCTTCGGCTCGCCACTGGTCGAAAGAATATCGCCCATCATGAACTCGCCGCTATCGGCGGTGGCCATGCGGTAGTCGAGAATGATGTTGTCCGTCGCCGCATAGGCGTGACGCTTGCGCATCGCGTCCATCAAGCCGGTGCGTGTGAAATCTTCGGCCAGAATGCAGGCGTAGGAAACGTGCGTCGAAACGTGATCCGACGATGACTGCACGCCCAGCTTAAAGCCCTTCGCCCATGCATTCCAAATAAAGCCCAGCGGACGCAATCCTTGGTGGACGGTGGCCTGGCCTTCCTTCCATGCTCGCGGCGCGCCTTCATGTTCGTAGCTCGATTCAAACCCCTGATAGATTTCGACAAGCGGCTCCAGCGCCGGGTCGTTGTCGCGCCAATCCGTGCCCTGCTCCGTTGCCGAAGTGTGCGACGTGGCAATGCCCTTGGTCTCGCGCAAATACGGATACAGCACCGAGCCACTATTGATCTCGCCCTTGGCTTCTTTCGGCGCGATCTTCAGCACGGACTTGCCGCGCTCAGCCCACACCACATTGCGATGGCCGTTTGGATACGAAAGGCTGCGCTCATAACCGTACATGGGCACCAGCCGCTGCGGCATGTAGTAAAGGTCGTTCGACTTCTGCGTGATCCACCAGTTGTACTCTTCGTCGCTGCCCATTTGATGATCGGCAACGTGCGCAAAGTCCATACTGGCCGCGTCCATGAAGTAGCGGTAAAGGTCATCGAGCGACCCATCGCCCGCGCCATCCTGCGAAAGCTCGGTGTGACGGTGCAGATCGCCACGCAGCACTCGATAGCGCTTTCCATTGACATTGTAGCGGTAGTTGCGAATACGCCGTGTATCGATCAATTCATTCTCACCGGGCTGACCGGCAGTCGGACTTCCGGAAACAATCGTGCGCCCGTTCGCCAGTTCAGCAGCTCTCGCCGAAACCGGTAGCGAGGTGCTGTACACATCCAACTCGCCGTACTTTCCACCGGGCCACAAGCGATTGTCCGACGGCCAGGCAACATGCACGGCATCCTTTGAAACGGCGATTGCCGGGCGCATACTGTTGCGCCCCACGCTGGAGGGCATCGTAATCGCAGGTGTCCACGCAGCTCCATCGAGCGCCGTGAACATCGTCTCCCATCGACCATTGCTGGCCCAATTATCGATGCGCGCATTGCCGGCCGACGTGCGCACCCGGAAGGCCATGTAGATCCTCCCATCGCTGGAGACCGCCAGACGAGGCTGCTGCACATAACGCCGCTGGTGCGCGGGAACCGCATCCGCAACCGATCCGAAAGTCTCTTTCCAATTCGAGCCATCGCGATAAGCGGTACGAATCCGCCGGTTTTTGTAGATGGTGGTTCCGCGGCGATCAAGCAGAAACGCAAAATCTTTGCCCCACAACGGGTCCGACTCTTCCCACGCAACCACCGGCACGCCACGCCCCGTCACCACTATCGACGGCCTCACGGAGAAGTTCTCACCGCGAGTTACCCACTCCACGGCCCCGCCCCACTGCCGCGCATAGATCTGATAGTTGCCGGTGACGTAGGAATCATAAGCAATCCATAACTTGCCGCCACCAAACGCAGCGGTGGGTGTCCAGCAGTTTCCATTGCCTTCGCTAAGCCGCGTCTCCGCACCCCACGCCTGGCCGTCGAACATTCTTCCAGCGATGACCGATTGATTCCCGCGCAACGCCTGCCACACCAGCGCCATCTTCGTAGCGCCATCGGAAACCAGCGCGGGCCAGATATTGGAACCTTCGCCTGCTGTTATCTTCTCTGGCGCGCTCCACTTGCCATCGCGATATACTCGCGAATAGATGTGGAACGTACCTTGCTCATTCTGCGACCACGCCACGCGCACACTGCCGTCGCTGGCCGCGGCGATCGCAGGAGCGTGATGATCGCCCCGCGCCGTAACACGATGCCGCTTGCCATCGCCCGACACGACCACTTCGTCCGCGCCTTCCTGATAGGAAAGCCAGGCGGTCCAGCGCTTCCCATCGGGCGCGATGGCGATTGCCGGATAGTCGTCCGCGCGGCCTTTCTCTGAGAGCGTCTGCTCCACCGGCATGCGCTCAACAATCACGTTGCCATCCAGCAGCGAAAGCGCCACGCCCATCCGCGTATCGCCGACTCGAAACGAGAATGTGCCCGCATCGGATTCGAATTTCACTTCGGTGGCATCGCTGCCCGCAAGTCCAACAGTGAGCCCCTCTGGTATCAGACGCCGGATATCGGGATCGTCCCAAGCCGTCTGGCCATAGGGATTCTTCGTGCGCAACTGATTTTCCAGCGGCCCAACTTTCGTGCGGAATGAGAACGCCCCGTCAGGGGCAATCGCATCGGCTTGCGAAAACCGGTAGCCCTTGGCGGAAAGCAACTCCCCGTTCGCAGCCGACAGCTTGCCCCTCCACAATCGCGGGTCCGCATCCTTGTAGCCAACGGTGATGCGGAACTGCGCCGCAGGCGGGGCAACGCTAACCTGAGCCTGTCCAGGACTGCCAGCACCTGCCCGAAAGATCCAGTAGAATCCAACTGCGGAGATTGCCACCAGAATGAGTTTCTTCATTTGTGGCCAAGTCTATCACTCGGTGGTTTCCGGGGAAACCGGGCTGTAGAAACTGAGCGAACTTTCGCCTTGCTTCAAAACACGCGTGCGCTGCAATGCCCCGTAGGCAGGCTTCAAACTCACGCGCGAAGTGTGCTCGGCCACCACTAAAGACGGAGGCTTGGCAGACAATGCCTCCAGGCACGCATCGTACTCTTCCACCAAATCATAGGGCGGATCCATGAACACAATATCCGCCGGATACAACGCGATGGCAGACGCGGCTTTGGTGTGAACCACGTCCACGCGCCGCGCAATGCCCAACTCTTTCACGTTGTCGCGAATCACGCCAATAGCGATTTTGTTGCGCTCAATCATCACCACGCGCGCTGCGCCGCGACTCACTGCTTCTATGCCCACGGCTCCCGAACCGGAGTACGCGTCGATAAAAAATGCGCCTTCAATGCGCGTCGCAAGCACGTTGAACAGCGTCTCGCGCAAGCGATCCGAAGTCGGACGCACATCGAAACCCGGCACGGGCTTCAACCTGCGGCTACGAAACTCTCCACCAATCACTCGCATCAGCCCACCTGTACCAATCCGTATCTGCGCTGCCAGTTGGTCCGCAGATACTGCACCGCCCGGCGCAACGCTTCTTCAGACGGAGGGTTCGCAATGAATGAAGTTGCCTCGCTGCGCGCCGCCTCCAGCAGTTCCGGATCTCGCACAATGTTGGCGAATCGCAGCGTGGGCAATCCCGATTGTTTGGTGCCAAAGAACTCGCCCGGTCCGCGTAATTTCAAATCCATCTCGGCGATTTGAAAACCGTCGTTCGTATCAACCATGGTGCGAATTCTCTCCTTGCCCGCGTCACTCAATTTGCCTGTTACCAGAATACAAAAGCTCTGTTCCCCGCCTCGGCCAACTCGTCCTCGCAACTGGTGCAATTGCGCCAGGCCAAAGCGTTCAGCCTGTTCAATCACCATTACGGTTGCGTTGGGCACATCCACGCCAACCTCGACAACCGTCGTCGAAACCAGGATCTGAATCGCTCCGCTCTTGAACGCTGCCATCACTGATTCCTTGTCCGACGGCGACATACGCCCATGCAGCAGGCCTACTTGAAAATGCGGAAATACAATCTCCGCCAGTTGTTGAAATCCCTTTTCAGCAGCCTTCATGGCTTGCGTTTCGGACTCTTCAATCACTGGATACACCACATAAGCCTGACGCCCCACATCGATCTGTTTCTGCAGAAAACTGTATACCTGCTCGATGCGATCGGCATTCACATGGCGAGTTGAAATCGGCTTGCGCCCCGGCGGCAACTCATCAATGATCGACGTATCCAGGTCGCCGTACACCGTCAACGCAAGGGTGCGTGGAATTGGCGTCGCGGTCATCACCAGTACATCGGGATTCGCGCCCTTCTCTTTCAATTTCAAACGTTGCATCACGCCGAAACGATGCTGCTCATCCACAATCGCCAGACCCAATTTGTGGAACGAAACATTCTCTTCCAACAGAGCGTGCGTGCCGATTGCGACATGCGCAAAGCCTGTTTCCAGCGTCTTCTTTGTCTGCCGCTTTTCGCGCGCGGTCATCGATCCGGTTAGCAGCACAACCATGTAGCCAAGCCGCGCCAGAAGATTCTTGAAATAGAAGTAATGCTGCGTGGCAAGAATTTCGGTCGGCGCAAGAACGCAAACCTGGTATCCATTTTCCATGGCGATGATGGCCGACTCCGCCGCTACCAGCGTCTTGCCGCTCCCTACGTCGCCTTGCAGCAGCCGGCTCATCGGATGCGTCGCCGCCATGTCTGCCGCAATCTCTGACAGCACTCGCTTTTGCGCGCCCGTTGGCTTGAACGGCAGCATCGCTTTGATTTTTGCGCGTACCGCCTCGTTCAACGCGAAGCCGATGCCCTGCACCGTCCGCGCCTTCTGCTTCTTCAGCGCCAGGCCGCACTCCAGCCAGAAAAACTCCTCCACGATCATGCGAATCTGCGCAGGTGAGCGGAAATTGTTCAGCAGCCGCAGTTGCTCACCTTCCCCAGGAAAATGGATCTCTTTCATGGCCGTCCACAGATCAGGCAGCTTCAACTCGGCGATCAGACGGTCGGGCAGAAAATCTTCCGGTGCCGAGATCGAGCTCAGAATCCGGTACATCAGTATCCGCAGTTGCCTGGTGGTCACCTTGCCCGCCGCCGAATAAATGGGGACAATTCGCCCAGTATGCAGCGTGGCTTCGACGTCATCATCGTCGCCCGAAAGAATTTCAAACTCCGGATGCAGCATCAATACTTCGCCGCGATAGTTGTCGAGCTCCACCTTGCCGTACAGCGCGACCTTCTGGCCTTCGGTCAAAATGTTTTGTAGATAGGTACCGTGAAACCACTTGCCAAGCAGCGTGTGGCGCGAGCCGTCTTTGAAGACGGCCTCTAGCAGCCCCAGGTTCTTGCGTTGGAACGTAGGCACGCGCACGGAACCGACCTCCACAATGACTGTCGCCATCTCGCCGGGCGCAAGTTCATCGATCGGCTTCAAATTGCGCCTGTCCTCGTAGCGGAACGGCGCGTAGGCGAGCAAATCCTCCACCGTTTCCAGGCCTTTGTCCGACAGCATTTTGGCGCGATAAGGGCCAACGCCCTTCACGTACATGAGTGGGGTTAGTAGGTCCACGTTGCGGTTTGGTGTAAAATTCCCCTCATGAAGTCTTTTCTGCCTATCTTTTCATTATGCGCTGCTCTGAGCTACAGTGCCGACCTTCGTATAGGAATAATTGGAACCGATACCTCGCACGTCATCGCGTTCGCCAAGGTGCTGAACGATCCAACCAACAAAAGCCACATTCCCGGCGCTAAGATCGTTGCCGCCTACAAGGGCGGAAGCAAGGACGTGGAATCCAGCTACACGCGCGTTGACAAGTACGCCGAAGAGCTGAACAAGACGTTGCAGGTGGAAATCGTGAGCGACATTCCAACCCTGTGCTCAAAAGTCGATGCCATCCTGCTGGAAAGCGTTGACGGCCGCACGCACCTTGCACAGGCTCGGCAGGTGATCGCCGCCGGCAAGCCTCTATTCATTGATAAGCCGCTCGCCTCCACGCTCGAAGACGCGCGCGAAATCGCCAAGCTCGCTAAAGCCGCCAACGTGAAATGGTTTAGCACCTCGAGCCTGCGCTACAGCAACGCCGTGACAGACGTGAAGAAGGAAGGCATCAAGGCCGTCATCACCTGGGGCCCCGGCCCGCATGAAGAACACCACTATCTCGATCTCTCGTGGTACGGCATTCATCCCGTTGAGATGCTGTTCGCCATCATGGGACGCGGCTGCGAAGAGGTCACACGCACCTCCGGCAAGGATTCTGATTCAACCACCTGCCGCTGGTCCGATGGCCGCGTGGGCACTGTGAACACGCTGCGCCCGTACGGCGACTACGGTGCAATTGCGATGAAAGAAAAGAATTCACAACAGAGTTCGAAGGTCACCACGGACTATGTCCCCATGCTGCGCGAAATAATCAAGTTCTTCCAAACGGGAGTCGTTCCAGTGCCCAACGAAGACACGCTGGAGATCTTCGCCTTCATGGATGCCGCTCAGCGCAGCAAGGAAGCCGGTGGTAAACCCATGCGTCTGCGCTAAAATAGTAGATTCATGTCAAATCTACTAACCGGCAAGACCGCACTGATTCTTGGTGTGGCCAACAAGTGGAGCATCGCCTATGCGATTGCCAAAGCCTATCATCGCGAAGGCGCCAGCCTCATCCTGACTTATCAGGGCGAGCGGCTGAGGCTATCCATCGAAGAGCTGGCGGTTGACCTGGGCGGCGCGCGTGTGATTCCCTGCGACGTAACGGTCGATAGCGAAATCGATGCGATGATCGCCACGTTGAATGCGAGCGGCACGAAGCTCGACATCGTGGTACACAGCATCGCTTTCGCCAATAAAGACGATCTCAACAGGCCGTTTGTTGAGGTGTCGCGCGATGGCTTCCTGCAGGCGCAAAACATCAGCGCCTATTCGCTTGTCGCCGTATCGAAGGCATGCGCTCCGCTGATGACCGAAGGCGGCTCCATCATGACGCTGACCTACCTGGGCTCCACGCGCGTGATCAAAAATTACAACGTGATGGGCGTGGCCAAAGCTTCGCTCGAAGCGTGCGTGCGATATCTGACAGCCGACCTGGGCCCGCAGAAAATCCGCGTCAACGCCATCTCAGCCGGAGCGATCAAAACCGCGGCCGCCCGCGGCATCAAAGATTTCTCCAAGCTATTGGAAGGCGCGGCAGAGATCACGCCGCTGCGCCGCAACACCGATCCAATGGAAGTTGCCGACACCGCAGTATTCCTTGGCAGCGATCTGAGCCGTGCTGTCACAGGCAATTGCATCTTCGTTGACGGCGGCTTCCACATCATGGGTGTCTAACTAATTGCGATCGATGTAGCGGCGATCGAAGAAGTAGAAGAAGCCGTCCTCCGCACCGACAATCAAATCCAATTTCCCATCGCCATTCCAGTCAACGGCGGTGGGCGTTGGATTATGCCCCTGAAATTTCGTCTTCAAAATCAGGCCGCGCAGCTTCATCACCGGCTTCTGTTGCGTCCCGATGTTCTCATACCAGATGGGGCCGTCAGGCGAATCACTCACCAGATCCAGATCGCCATCGCCATCCCAATCCACCAACTCCACTTTGCGCCTCCCGCTCGCGCCTGCGCGTCCCGCCGCAAGATTCAAAAACTTCCCGCCCGGCTCTGTGAAGATCTTCTCCGGTGGTAGCAGCACCAGCTTGCCGTCTCTTCGCGCCCGCCTGAACAGGCAAAGATACCCTTGATGATTCATCATCACCAGATCGGGCAAACCGTCGCCATCCCAATCCACAACCTTCGGAGTGGTCCGCCACTGCGTCACCAACTGCTTGCCCTTGGGCTCCCACCACACCCACTCGGGCTTCGGCGTCGCGCCCGTCCATTCCACATCCACAAACTGCGCAGCCGCCAGTGAAGGCTGCTGCCGCGTGCCAATATTGCGAAACCATTTCACGGCCCCAGTAATGTCGTTCATCATGATGTCAGGCTTGCCGTCCAGATCCCAATCAGCGATCGAAATATTCGTGTATCCCCACTTCGTTTCCGCCGGTCCTTGCACGGATCCATTCGGTCCGGCCATGATGCGGATCGTCTCGCCGCCAGCCTTCAGATACCCACGATCCGCAAACACCGGCGCCGCATTTGTCCCGGTGTTTTCGAAATATTGCACGTAGCCGGCGGAGTTTCCGGCCAGCAAATCCAGCTTCCCATCGCCATTCCAATCTAACGCCACAGGCCGCGACAACGCGCCACTCTTTACCAGCGGATCCACTTGCTCAAAGTATTTCGGTGCAGCGAAGCGCGGCTCTGTTCCGCGCGGCGAAAGATTCTCCAGCAGCGATACGCGTCCGTCTTCTTCGCCCACCAGCAGCGACGGTCGCCCATCCGCGTGCCACTGCGCAACGCGCGGCTGAATCATGCACAGGTCCATGCGCAACGGCTTGCCATTCACCGCGATAAGTTCGCCCGCGTTCAATCGCGGAGCCGTGCGCGTGCCCATATTGCGAAACAGCGTGATGGTATCGATGAAGTTCGATGCGATCAAATCAAGCCGGCCTTTGCCCAACCAATCCACCGGATTCGGAATCGGGCTGCCGTACTGATCGATGGCCCGCCCGCTGGCTTCAAGCAACACGGGCTCCGCATAGCGTGGCGCGGCGTTGGTGCCGATGTTCCGGTGGAAGTACACATACCCGTGCAGCGGCCCGCGCTGCCAGTTGCCCTTGGCATCGAACGCATCGTCCCAGCCATAGTCGCGCCAGTCGCTCACGCCGGCCAACACGTCGATCTTGCCATCGCCATCCCAATCCACCGGATACCACAGATCGTCGCGCCCGATCCAATATTTGCGCGGCAGATCGACCTTCACGAATTTCGACATCCGGTTTTTTCGCACGTCGGAATAGTAGCCGCCGCTCACCACCAGATCGATGGCGCCATCGCCATTAAAGTCGGCCGCGACAAGATCTTTCGTCCCCGGCCCCAGCCACTCCGCGCGATCGAACAATGGCTGGCTATTTGTTCCGATATTTCGAAACAGATACGTGCCGTTGTAAGGATGATCGGGGCAGCCTACAATCAGATCCGTATTCCCGTCGCCATCGAAGTCGATCGCCACCGGATGTGCCCAAAGCCCCACAGAGAGCCTGCCGCGCGCATCGGCCTTCCCGAACGCGATGCGGTCTCCCGTGCCGATCATCGCCGGTTCCAGCAGTCGCTTGGTTTCGCCTCCGCCCTTGACATCGAAATAGACGGCATACTCGCCTTCGCCCTGCGAGACCCAACTGATTCTTGCCCGCGGATTCTTCCACTCTGTTTTAGATGCCAGCACGCTGCCGTCGCGCGGCCCCACGACGCGCACTGAGTCTGGCTGGAACGCTGCGGGCAGCCGCTGTTCAAGCGCCATCGGAACACCGGCAGGCACGCCCACGGCCACCATCACGCGCATGGAATTGCGCGTCGGCCATTGCGCGTTACCGCGCGATTCTATCTCCGCACCCGACAGTGCAAGGTGCACGAACATGATTACGACAATTTTGCTGGCCATTGTTTACAGAGACTAATTTAGTCTATCCCGCCCATCATGATAAATTAGTGAAACAGTGTCACCTGAACGTTGGCGGCAAATCGAACAGCTGTTCACCGAAATCTCCGAGTGTCCCATGGACGAACGGGATCGCATCTTCAGCTTACGCACATCGGGCGACGATGAGTTGCGCCGGGAAGTGGAATCTCTGCTGGACTGCGATGACGATAGCAAACTAGCGATTGAAAGTGTTATTCAGAACGCAGCCGAAGCGGTCAAGGCTGATCCTGTGGATGGCCAGCGAATTGGCGCATACCGGCTAGTCCGCAAGATCGGCCAGGGTGGCATGGGCACCGTATTTCTTGCCGTCCGCGCTGACGATCAATACCGCAAGCAGGTGGCAATCAAACTGATGCGGCGCGGTATGGAAAATCCGCAGGCCGTGGAACGCTTCCGCCACGAACGGCAGATCCTGGCCTCGCTCGAACATCCCTACATCGCCCGCTTGCTCGATGGTGGTTCGGCAAAACTTGGCGGCCTGTACGAAGAAACCCCGTATCTGGTTTTGGAATTCGTGCAGGGCGAAAGCATCTTCAATTATTGCGACCAGCATGAACTCGGAATCAGAGATCGTTGCCGCCTGTATTTGAAAGTGTGCGAAGCGGTCTCGTATGCCCACCGCAATCTAGTGGTCCATCGCGATCTGAAGCCAGGCAATATTCTCATAACGCCCGACGGTTCGCCTCGCCTGCTTGATTTTGGTATCGCCAAATTGTTGGATGAGAGCTCAGCCATAGACAGCAATCCGGTCACGGTGATGGGTACGCAACTGACTCCGGAATACGCCAGCCCCGAACAGGTGCGTGGCGACCGCATCACTACTGCCGCGGACATTTATTCGCTTGGCGCCATCCTGTATGAACTGCTGAGCGGAGTGATGGCGCACCAGCTTCATGGGCGTGGCATGAGCGAACTGGAAAGGGTGATCTGCAATACCGATCCACCGCGCCTGAGCGAAGCCGCACCGGCGCTCAAGTCCACGCTCCATGGCGATCTGGATGCCATCGTCGCCATGGCGCTGCGCAAGGAGCCGGAACGCCGTTATCCTTCGGTGGAAAAGCTGATCCTCGATCTGACCAACTACTTGGACGGCTTACCTGTCATCGCCCGGCAAGGCAATTTCGCCTACATGGCGGGCAAGTATGTGCGGCGCAATCGAGCGGTGATTGCCGCCAGCGTGTTTGTCTCAGCCGCGTTGATAGGAGGCGCCGTGTTTTCCGGCCTACAGGCCATACGTGCTTCGCGTGAACAGGTCAAAGCCGAAGTGAGCCGGCGTAACGCGGAGCAGCAGACAATCGAAGCGCAGCGTCAGCGGGCGATCGCCGAAGAACAGCGCCATGAGACAGAGCGCCAGCATGAGCAGGCCGAGCAACAACGGGCCGTAGCCGACAGACGCTTCGAACAAGTGCGCCAGCTGGCTGGAAAGTTCCTGACCGATTTTCACGACTCGATAGAGAAACTTCCAGGCTCCACTCCGGCGCGAAAGATGGTCGTTCAGACCGGCCTGGATTACTATGACAAGCTTATCCCTGAGGCCAGCGGGAACACTGAGCTGCTCAAAGAGATCGCTCGAGGCTACGACCGCTTAGGCGATGTGCAGGGCAACCCCTACTACGGCAATCTTGGCGATGTGAAGGGCGCCCTGGCAAGCTATCAGAAAGCGCTCTCCATTCGCGCGCGCGTGGCCGATACGTCGCCTGAGTTTATGAGCGACCGGATCCTGGGAAATGTTCGCATCGCCCAGGTTATGGGCATTCAGAACGATTTGAAGGGCGCCAGCAAATACTTGACAGATGCCTTGAACCTGGGTAAGCAAAAACCAGCAGGAGCGTCCGTGCATGTGCGTGCGGCGATGATCAAAGCATACGCTAACTATGGCGACTTAAAAACCCGCGAAGCCGTGCACAGCCAGGCCATTGAGCCGTATCTTGCCATGCTGGCACTGGCCAAGCAATTGGTAAAGGACGCTCCGGAGAATCGGGCAAGGCAAGCTGACCTGAGCTTGGCCTACTTGAAACTTGGCGATGTCTATGGGCGTTTGGAACGTCCTGATGAAGCACTGTTTTATTTACGCACCGCGGTTGACTGGTATCGCAAACTCTCTGCCGCCAACCCGAATGATTCCAGACAAGCCCGTCTTCTTTTCATTTCCTACAATCTGATTGGCCGCGTCCTCAAGAGCCGCGCCGGCCGGGAATATGGCAAGCCCGGCGAAGTAAGAGGTTACCTGGAGGCTGCGGTTCAATTGGGGAACAAGCTGGCAATTGGGGATCCCGATAACCGCACCGCCCTGATGGATGTTGCCACGGCTGAATCCGCACTGGGAGAATGGCTGCGTATCGAAAAGGATTTCGATGCAGCCGTAGCCGCCTTCCGCAGGTCCGTTGCCGCCGCCGAAAAGCTGAATCGCAGTTCTGTGCAAGTCGCGGGAAATCAAGACGCATTGATTCAGGGCTATCAGCGGCTGGCGGAAGGATTGATGGAAAAGAGCCAGTATCAGGATGCCCTTGGCTATCTCGACCGCGCCGCAGGCTATCTTTCCATCGTGGAAAAAGCGATGCCCGGCAGTATGCGAATCATACGGCGCCAAACGGAATTGATGCAGACGCGCGCCGAGATCTACATGGCGCAGAAGAAATGGGATGACGCTGGCAAGCTCCTTGCCTCCATCCTTTCCATCTTCGACGAAAAGATGAAGCTCGACCCGCAGAATGATTTTTATAAGAATGAACGCCCGGGACTACTTTCGCAACTGGCGGAATGCCAGGCAGGAGCGGGCCGCTTCGATCTGGCCGAAAAGTCGGTTCAGCACGTCCTGGACGCCTACCGCAATATCGAAGCCGCCAGGCCGCTGGTGAAGCCGGAACTGGAGGCGCGAGCAGAACTCCAAACTAAGTTCGCTCAATGGAAGCGTCAATCTGAGTTGGCTGCGGCGGCGAAAAAATAGTTCTCAAAGAGTAATCTGCAGCGTGCGTACACCGCGCGCTTCGAGTTCGTGCAAAAGTTGCTGGACGGCCTGCGAATGCTCGCGTTCACCGGCCACAGCAATGGCCCAGGATAAATTCTCGCGAAACTCTTTCGTCGAAATGCGCCATGGCACAAGCTCGGCGGACATCGCTGCACCAATTTGAATCACTGACCATTGCCGCACCAGCTTGCGTGCCGTTTCACTGTCAGGCTTCGGCCCGCGCACGATGAAGTGATTGTCGCCGTGTACCAGGATTCCAACCGTTTCATCCATGCGCATCCAGCCTGGGATCGTGCACCGGATGCCCGATGGCAAAGTGATAAACCACCTGCCCCATTTGCGAGGTCAGGCCAAGATAGTTGTGCACCTCGTCATCATAGAATGCGCCGATCCCGGTGGCGCGCACGCCCAGCGATTCAGCCGCTAGATAAAGCCGCTGTCCAATCGCACCCGCCTCAAAATACGCGCAGCGATAGCCGCGGTCGCCGTGCAGGCGCGTGGCACGCTCCAGATCGGCAATCATTGAAAACGCCACGCACGCGTTGCCCGCAAGCTGCTGACCCAGGCTCAGTCCGGCAGCCATCACTTGCTGATCGCCACTGCGCATGAGTTCCAATTGTCCGGTCTCCGGCCAATAGCGGTACATTCCAGGCGCCAACCCCTCTACGCGATGCACATACAGATAGAGCTGCACGAAACGCCTGTCGCAGAAGTCGCCTGCCAGTGGCTGCGATGCCGCATGCAGAAGTGCCGACAGATCACCGAAGGAGATCGATTCCATTCCGCCACGAAAATCAAGCGCCGAGCGTCGCGTACGCGCAACCTCGCCATAGCCTTTCGAGGACAGCGCGGGCGCTGGGAGGGCAATTCCATTGCTGATCGCGGCATGATCCGCGGACTCGCCAGTCCCATTCATCTTAACCTTCGTGGCTTGATGCATCGCCTCAATGCGAGGATATTCGATTTGATTCGTCGAGAGGATATTGGGTTCACCGCCATGCCATGTGCACCCTGCTTCGGCCCGCATTTCGCCGGGCGCAGGCCCGCGAATCGAAACCGCCAGCATCGGCCACTCATCGCCACTCAAGCGTAGAGCTTGTGTTAGCTCATCGTCAGCGAACAGGGCAGTGGCGAAGCTCTCGCACCCCATCGCCCGCGCAGCCAGCACCAAGGCCTGCCACGCGTGTCCTATATCGTGCAGGCAGTATCGATACGCGCGGTCGCGGTATTTCCATTCCTCGCGCCACGCGATGCTCGTCAATACGAAATTCAGAGTCCCTCCGGGCAACCCGGACGGAACAATTCCCTCCGCGCGCTGCTCGGCCATATGCGAGGAAGGGCGGTAGTGATACAAGCCATCGGGCCAGCCACGCAACCCTTGCGACAGAAAATGAAACTCAGTGGGATGCAGATTGCCTGACGAGGGATTAACACGCAGTGCGTATTGATAACCGCTGGAGGGAACGCGCTTGGTGGCGCTGATGGCCGCCGAATGATAAAGAAATTGGGATAGAAAAGCAGGCCCATCCAACGCATTGGCTTGTGCAGCTTGGCCATGCAATATGCCGAGCGCTGAAGCTTGAGGTGCAGGTGGATCTGCCGGCAGATCGAGCACGGGCACGCCCTCATAATGGCGAAACGGATCAGGCATATTGGCCCAATCCAGGAAGTGTTGCGACCGGCGCAGTGACTGCGCCGTGTGCTTGGTATACTCGTGATACTCGCGCCAGATCATCTCTGCAATGAAGTTAAGCTGTGCCGTTTATCGGCGCCGTCCAACGAAACAGGAAGAAATGCTTTCCGCATAACGAACATCGAAACGGAAGAACAAGCCAATGAAAAGCGCTCTCCAGCGTGTTACGCACGCCTACGCCGCGAAACTCCACGGACCTGCAATTCGGACACCGGCTCTTGAACATTTCTTATTCTAGCCTCATCGGAAACCCTCGGAATTGGTGGCGTTCACCGTGCTTAGGTCTTTCGCCCCGCGGAAGGGCGAAGCGCCGCGGCCCGCCAGCATCTTGCTTGCATCCCGAGCTTCCTTGATCTGTTCTTCTGTACGCCCATCCGGCTGCGACAAGCGCACTCGGTCCCGTGCTCGCGCAACTTTTCGCTTGTGTACTTTTGCTAGTCGTTTGTCCATGTGACCTCTTTGTTCGGGCAGCTTAATTCAGTGTCGGCACGCGCCACGCCGAGCCGGCGTTTTCTACTGGTGGCTTCCTTGGCGGTTTGCGTTTCTGCGCCGCTGCATCGCGCGCCACCTGACCCTCTTTGGCGAAGATACTCATTTCGTCTTCGCTAAATGTCAGCTCGCGGAGTTCGCTAACCGCATCGCGGCGCTCCAGTAGACTGCGGCACAGTAGCGGCAAGTCCTGCATGCGAATGCCGTAAGTGCGAATAATCGCCAGGTCAACCCGCACGGTATAGTTCGTCCGCACGCGGTCCTCGTCCACGCCTTCGAATGCAAAGACGCGGAATCCTTTATCTGGCGTGAAACCTGTAAGAACGAACTGCATGGGTGTGCTCCTAGCGCGACGAATTGCGGTTGAACAGCGGCTCGTATTCCTGTACCAGACGGTCCTGCCTGGCTGGCCGCCGGCCGCCAATGCATACCTCATACACAAATCCTGTCGGCACATGCTTCATCACGGAACCGTTGGAGTCTTCAAGATGAGACATCAGAGAACCCTGAATGTCTTCCGACTCGCCGATATAAAGCCATTCCCGCGCATTGGAAATTCCGTAGACTCCCGAGGCCGCGGGTGAAAACTGCTGCACGCCGCGAGCGTTGAACGGACGAGGAATGTGTTGTTCAAAGGGCATGCCTATCCTTTTGCCTTGTCCTGCATGAGCCGGAATCGCTCCACCAGTTTCTTGCCTAAACTCAATTCCGACAGGCTGAACTGATAGCCGGGCAAACGCGAATCGATAAACTCCCGGCGGAACAGTTGGTCCGAAGCCAGGCTGCTAAGCAGTTCTAATTCCTTGGGTGTGAGCTTTACGGTGATATGTGTCATGTTCGTTTACGGTTACCCAGCGGCATGGCTTGATAGCGCAGGTCGGCAGCAATCATTTTTCGAACTTGCCCGCCCAATTCCTGCCAGTCGCGAATGAAATAGCCGGCGGACTCCTGCGCCATCACTTCCGCGCGTTTCTCTTCGAGGATTGCCAGCACCGCATCGGTATTGCGCTTGCCTGCCTCTTCCTGGCGCGATGCCACCATGCGGAATGCGCGCGCAACCCGGTTGAATTCCTCTTGCACGCGCGGCTTGATCTGCTCGGCCCATTCAATTTGGCTAGTTGTACCGGTCATGGTAAAACCTCAGTCTGCAAGGTTGCCGGTCAGTCTAAGGAAAATGGGGGATCAGTTCGCCTGACTTAGTTCAGGTGCTCTGCGAGTGGGCGGGATCGCTCAAACATTTACTATTATAGGTTAAGTAAACGGCAACGTCAATGGAGCAAATTCACGATTGCCGGTGTATACTTTACTAGAACTGGTTAATAGAGGGGTAGATGGACGTTGCACTGGTCATCAAACAAAGACTCGGAGAACTGGGCCTCGATCAAAAAGATCTGGCCGCCGCGTCGCAAGTCACTGAGTCTTACATCTCACAACTACTCTCCCGCAAGAAGGCCCCACCCGCGCCGGCGCGCACCGATATCTATGAAAAGATCGGCCGCTTCCTGACGCTTCCCGCAGGGGAACTCGCCAAGCTCGCCAAAGTGCAGCGCAAAGCGGATCTGAAGAAAAAGGTTGCCGGTCCTCCGCGCCCGCTGTTCCGGGAGTGCCGCGACCTGCTCCTCCGCAAATGCGCCCCCGCCACGCGCAAAGAGCTTGTGCCGCTCTTTGAGAAAGCGCCTTTCGGCGAGTTGGAACGTCTGGTCACGCAGACATTTCTTGATGTCGCGCAGAATCTGGCAAGGGAAGAATTGCGCAATGAACGATGGCTGCGCAATCTCGCAAAGATGAGCGGCCGCACCTATGTACAGATGCGCGTGGCAATTCTGGAACTTCTGGACGCCGACGTGTTCAGCGTCTCGATTGAGAATTGCACAGTGTTCCTCGACCCGATGATTGAAACCTGGGACATCGACCTGAAGTCGTTCAGCATGGAGTTCGTGCTGAACAGCCGCCTGACACCGCGCAAATTGAAACGCATCGAATTCTTAGAAGTGGAACCGCGAGAGTCGTTGCCACTGGAACCCGGGTTAGAGCAATTTCTCAATGACAAACTCCTAAGTGCGGATGCTTCCGAAGAAGAGATTGAATTCCTCCGGAATCTGCGATTCAAAGACCGCAGACCGGCCCCGCTGTACTACTATCGCGAGCTGCAAAACCTGCGCGATCCCTTGCATTTCCTTCCCCCCCCCGGAGCCAAATCATGAAGATATCAGTTACCCACACAACCATCTACCGTTACGAAGCTCCCGTCCTTTTGGAGCCGCACATTCTCCGATTACGGCCCCGCATGAGCAGCGAGCAGCTGCTTCTCACTTACGTTTTAAGCATCTCCCCCACACCCGCAGGGACCACCGAATGCCTGGATCAGGATGGCAACCTCGCAACGAACGCCTGGTTCAATCAGCCCACCAGCGAATTGAAAGTAGTTAACAACTTTACCGTGCAACTGTTGCGCCAGAACGCGTTTGATTATGTCATTGCCGGCCAATCGCTAGACCTCGCGCTCTGGTATCCGGAGCCTTTATCCACGGCCCTGGCGCCATACCGCATCGATGGCTGCGTCGCTTTTCCGGTGCGCGAATACGCACGGAAAATCGCCGCTGCTTCGCAGTGGAACACACTCACGTTTCTGTTGGCATTGACGCGCGACATTAACCAAACCTGCAATCAGGTAGTGCGGCCGGACGGAGCCCCATGGACCGCTGAACTGACGTTGCGTTCGCGCGAGGGCTCTTGTCGCGATCTCGCTGTGCTGTTCTGCGATGCGTGCCGCACCATGGGAATCGCGTCGCGCTTTGTCAGCGGCTACGAACTGGCTTCGGCCTCCGCCGCGCAGCCTTACATGCATGCGTGGGCCGAGGTCTATCTGCCGGGCATCGGCTGGCGCGGCTATGATCCAGCGCGCGGCCTTGCCGTCACCAACGCGCACGTCGCCGTAGCGGCGGGCTTCGATTCCCACCTCGCTGCTCCAGTTTCTGGCTGGTATTCCGGCCAGTCTCAATCGCGTATGGAAGCGTCCATCGTCATGAACGCCGACGTCACCGGTTGATTGAACTCTGCAATCTACTCTGAAGCGTTGTACGCAAATTCACTTCAGAGTAGAATGCAGAGTAGTGGATCTCATCCAACTGCTGAGCAGGAACGAAGGGAAGACGCTTGAGTTCAAGCGTGACCTCTCCTCTCCGGACGGTGTTCTTAAGGCAATCGTCGCTTTTGCCAACACGTCTGGTGGAACTTTATTAATTGGCGTCGAAGACCGCACGAAGAAAGTCGTTGGCGTGGGCGACGTGATGGCGGAAGAGGAGCGGCTGGCAAGCCTCATCGCCGATAGCATCGTTCCCAAACTGGTTCCCAATATCGAAGTCCTGCCATGGCGAAAAGTACATATTCTGGCCGTTGAAGTCGCGCCCAGTTCCACGCGCCCGCACCACTTGAAGAAACTTGGACCGACCGATGGCACACTGATTCGCGTAGGGTCCACCAATCGAAAAGCGGATTCTTTTCTGATCGACGAGATGCGCCGTTTCGCACCCGCTGCATCGTTCGACGAGCAGCCGATGCCCGATTTGAACTCTGAAGCGATCGACTTCAGAGTTACTTCAGAGTTCTTCCAACCCTTCCGCCAAATAACGCTGCAAGGCCTGCAAACATTGAAGATGACGACAACCTACCAGGGTCGCATCGTGCCGACTACCGGCGGCATCCTGCTATTCGGCGTGAACAGGCTGGACCATTTTCCTGACGCCTGGCTGCAGGTTGGTCGCTTTGCCGGGACCGATCGCCGCCGCATTTTGGATTCAGCAGAAGTGCGCGGCTACCTCCCCGCCGCGGCCGAAGAGGCGCTTGCGTTTTTGAAAAAGCACATGTCGCGCGAAGCCATCATCGGAGCGGTGAAGCGCACTGAACACTGGACGCTTCCAGTTATCGCCCTGCGCGAAGCCATTATGAATGCCATCGTGCATGCGGATTATGCGCAACATGGCGCGCCCATTCGCATCGCCTTATTCGACGACCGGTTGGAAATTGAAAACCCCGGCCTGTTGCCATTCGGCCTCACCATCGAAGAGATCCGGCGCGGCGTCTCCAAGTTGCGCAACCGCGTCATCGGCCGGGTATTTCAGGAACTGCGGCTGATAGAACACTGGGGTAGCGGCATTCAACGTATGGTCGCAGCTTGTGTCGATAGCGGGCTGGACGAGCCACGTTTCGAAGAGATCGGCACCCATTTTCGCGTCACGCTCTCAACCATGCGTCGTCATGCGCCGGCAACGGATAAGCGCGATCAGTCGATTCTCCGGGCGCTTGCCACAGCAGCCGATACTGGCCTTTCTACTGCGCAAATTGCCAAGCGAATCAAGATTTCCCCACGCGCCGCACGCACGCGCATGTTGGCGCTCATCGCCCGCGGCCTGGTAACGGAAATCGGCAGCGGACCAATGGATCCGGGCCGGCGCTATCATTTGGTCTCGAAAGCCGGATAGCCAGATGAACGCGCCCATCCTCCACATTGGCACCAAAGTAGTCACCAAATCGCGCGGGCGCGTTGGAGTAATCGCGCTGGCGGGCACACAGCACTACCGCATCCACTTCCCCGATGGCTCCGCGGAAGACTGCGTGCGCGCCGATCTCACCATCTTCAAACACCTGCAATCGGAGATCCCCGGTGCGCCCGATCCGTCCGATCTGTTCCCCTTTGTGATCTATCGTTGCATCGTCGGCTCTACCGCTTTCGGGCTGAATCAGCAGGGCTCCGATATAGACCGGCGCGGCTTCTACCTCCCGCCGGCCGATCTGCACTGGTCGCTCGCGGGCCTGCCTGAGCAACTGGAAAACGACAACGAAGAGGTCTACTGGGAACTCGAAAAATTTATTCGCCTGGCCTTGAAGGCCAATCCCAACGTGCTCGAATGTCTCTATTCGCCATTGGTAGAAACCTGCACGCCGCTGGCGCAGGAACTGATTGCCATGCGCCACATCTTCCTTTCGCAAACGGTGCACCGTACCTACAACGCCTACGTTCTTTCGCAATTCAAAAAGCTGGAACAGGATCTGCGCGCTCACGGAAACATTCGCTGGAAACACGTCATGCACCTGATACGGCTGCAATTGAGCGGCATCCAGGTGTTGCGCGAAGGCTTCGTCCCATTGCGTGTCGATGCGCACCGCGACCGCCTGCTGGCCATCCGGCGCGGCGAAGTACCATGGGATCAGGTGGAGCAGTGGCGGCTCGCACTGCACGGCGAACTTGACGCCGCGCTAGCTTCATCCAAACTACCTGAACATCCCGGCTACGAGCAGGCCAACGCATTCCTGCTGCGCGCCCGCCGCTTTGCTGCATCCAAGGAATATTCAGCATGATCAACTATGAACTGCTTCGCGCGGAAGCCGTCGCGCACCCGTATCCACTGCTATTCGCCACCATCAGCGGCGCGCACCTCTACGGCTTCCCCTCGCCGGATTCCGACTACGACCTGCGCGGCGTGCACATCCTGCCCGCGCACGAAGTGGTCGGCTTGCTGCCCACGCGCGAGACCATTGAAGCCGGTGGCATCCGCTACGGCATCGAAATGGATCTGGTCACGCACGACGCGCATAAGTTTTTCACCATGCTGCTGAAGCGCAACGGCTACGTGCTGGAACAGTTGTACTCTCCGCTGATCGTGCACACCACGCCGGAACACGAAGAGTTGAAACGCATCTCCCACGGCTGCGTTACGCGCCATCATAGCCATCACTACCTGGGCTTCGCGGCCACGCAGTGGGAGTTGCTCAACAAAGAAAACCCACCGCGCATTAAGCCGCTGCTGTATGTTTACCGCGTGATCCTCACCGGCATTCATCTGATGCGCACAGGATTGATCGAAGCCAACCTCATAACGCTGAACGGCGAATTCAAACTGCCGTATGTCCCTGATCTGGTGGCTCGCAAGCAGTCCGGCAAAGAGCAAAGCACACTCTCTGCCGCTGAGTTGCCATTTCACCAAGCCGAGTACACGCGCCTCATCATGCAACTGGAAGCAGCGGCAGCCGATACCACGCTGCCAACAGAACCCTCCGGCCGCGAAGCCCTCAACGACCTGCTGGTGCGGCTGCGAGTTCATCAAAAGCTACAATAGTCCAATGACCCGGCGTGACTTCCTGTTCGCTTCGGCCGCTGCGGCTCCTGCTACTGTCTGGCGGACCTTCGAAGTCAAGACCAGCGTCGAACTCCTGCATTCGGCAGCGCCCGCCCGCATCTGGCTTCCAGCGGCTTTGATTCGCGAAACCCCTTACCAACGAACTCTCTCCAACGAGTTCGTCGCGAAGGGCGGATCCGCGAAGATGCGCAGGCATGAGGCCGATGGTCTGGGCGTTGTCACCGCCGAATTCCCCGCCGGCAGTAGACCCGTCCTCACGCTGACAAGTCGCGTCTCCACCAAAGACTACACGGTAGACCTCACCGCTCCCGCCAAACAACTCGCCGCCAGCAGCGCCGAGCTGCAGCATTTCCTGCGGCCAACTAAACTGCTACCAACCACGGGCATTGTGCAATCCATGGCCGCCGAGATCACGGCAGGCGCCAAGTCCGACGTCGACAAGGCCCGCGCCATCTACAACTGGATCGTCGACAACACCTTTCGCGACCCCAAAACGCGCGGCTGCGGCACGGGCAACATCAAGTTCATGCTGGAATCGCGCGACCTGGGCGGCAAGTGCGCTGACCTCAATGCGCTCTTCGTCGGACTCGCCCGTGCCGCCGGCCTGCCTGCCCGCGACGTGTACGGAATCCGCGTCGCCAAATCGAGCCTCGGCTACAAGAGCCTCGGAGCATCATCGGAAGTCATCACCAAAGCCCAGCACTGTCGTGCCGAAGTGCATCTTGCCGGCTACGGCTGGGTGCCGGTGGATCCGGCCGACGTGCGCAAAGTAGCGCTCGAAGAGCCGCCAGGAAACCGTCCGCTCAACGATGAAATGGTAACCAGGGCGCGCACCCGCCTATTCGGCTCGTGGGAGATGAACTGGATCGCCTACAACTTCGCGCATGACGTGGCATTGCCCGGATCTGCCCATAGCCCGCTTGGATTTTTGATGTATCCGCAGGCCGAGAACGCCGCCGGTCGGCTGGATTGCCTGGATCCGGACAACTTCAGATACACGATCACAGCAAGGGAGCTTCTATTTAAGGTTTAACAGGGAGGGGAAGTGGTAGCGCTAAGGGGAATCGAACCCCTATTTAAGCCTTGAGAGGGCTCTGTCCTAACCGTTAGACGATAGCGCCACGTCGCCCCTAATTATAGCAGACCCACCTGCACCTGCGGAGCACCAAAAAATATTTACAAAAAAGATTGCGCTCCTTTCCGCCCGTTTACGCCTTACAGAGTGAGGACCGAACAATGAACACTAACGACATCGTCATCATCTGGAGCGCACGCGAAGCAGCTTTCGTAGCCCAACGGATCGGCCGCCCCGGGCGAATCAGCCGCGGCGCTACTTACGACGAGGCTCTCGCCCTCGCCTTCGCCGGCATGCGCGAACATCCCCAGGCGGCGTAGCGCTACTTCTTTCCGCCAAAGACCTCTTTCAACAGGCTGGTCACCTGCGCTGCGGGATCGGTGCGGATCTTTCGTTCCTCTTCCCCCAGCACGTGGAAGAGTCCGTCCAAAGACTTGGTGAGCACATACTGCTCCAGGTCCAGCGTCTCCGGTTTCACAAAAGGCAGTGACTTCGCCTTTGCCGTGAACTCTTCAAACCGGCGGACCACCCCCACCTCATTCATCGATTTCGAAACGATAGGACGAAATTCTGCGGTCAGCCTGGCAGATGTCTTGTCCTTGAAGTACATAGTGGCAGCCGTATCTCCTCCGCTGAAAATCTTGCGCGCGTCGTCGAACGTCATCGCCTTTAGCGCCTCCCAGAAGATCGGCTTCGCCTTTGGGGCCGCCGCTTCAGCCGCGCGGTTCATGCCCAGAATCACCTCGTCCACCTGACCGCCCATGCCCGCCAGTCGCATTGCCTTTTCGATCAGGCGAAGCTTTTCGGGCATCAGGATTTTGATTGCCTCGTTCTTGAAATAGCCGTCCACGCTGCCCGATCGGTTGACTGCCGACTCGGTACCCACCTTCAAAGCATCTTTCAATCCGAGCCCGATCTTAGTAGCGTCGTTCTTCTGTCCGATCCCTGCTCGCTGCAAAATTTTGTCGAATTGCGCGGCCGCCGGTAGTGACAGAATGAGGAATAGTCCGAAGGAATAAGTTTTCAAGCCTCTACTTTAGCATCCCGATCGTATACAATCAGGGCATGAAATGGTTCCTGGCATTATCCCTTGGTTTGGCGCTTACCGCCTTCGTCTCCTTCAGCCGCTCACGCCCGGCCGAAATTCCCTTCCTGAAACACACTATCGATATTGGCGCTAGCGAGAGCGCCGCGCTGGCCGACATCAACGGTGACGGCAAGCTCGACATCGTGTCTGGCGAATACTGGTATGAAGCCCCGCGCTGGACCCGCCACAAGTTCCGCGAGATCGATTTCGTCTCCACCGCATTCGACAACTACATCGATAATTTCAGCGATCTGCCAATCGACGTAAATGGCGATGGCCGCATGGACATCGTCAGCTGCGCCTGGTTCGGCAAGACGCTCAACTGGTTTGAAAATCCCGGCAAGGCTGGCGGCATGTGGAAGATGCACCCCATCGAATCCGGCTTCAACATTGAGTTCTGCTTCCTGGTGGACCTGGATAACGACGGCAAGGCGCGCGAGATCATCCCGCAATTCGGACCGAAAAACGCCCCGCTTGCGTGGTATGAGATCAAGAACGGCAAGTTTGAAAAGCACGTGATTGCCAACGAAAGTTACGGTCACGGCATTGGCGTAGGTGACGTGAACGGCGATGGCCGCAACGATATTTTGACTCCCAAAGGCTGGTTCGAAGCCCCGGCAGATATCCGCAACGGCAAGTGGACCTTCCACCCCGAATGGGATATGGATAAGATGCATGCCAGCTTCATGCACGTCATTGACATCAATGGCGACGGCAAGAATGACATCGTCTCAGCCAACGCTCACGACTACGGCCTGTACTGGCTGGAAAACATGGGCGGCGGGAAGTGGACCAAGCATATGATTGACGAGACCTGGTCGCAGCCGCACGCCTTGACGCTCATTGACATGAACGGCGACGGCAAGAAAGACATCCTCACCGGCAAGCGCTACATGGCCCACTCGCGCGACCCTGGGGCCAAGGACGCGAACGGGATTTACTGGTATGAATTCGACAAATCAGCCAACGGCAAGACGATCGAATGGACGCGCCATATCATCGACTATTCAACGGCCACCGGTGCCGGCATGCAGTTGCCGGTAGCGGATATCGATGGCGATGGCGACCTCGATTTCGTTGCACCCGGCAAGAGTGGTTTGTACTTGTTTGAGAATATGACCAAAAAGAAATAGCAGGAATTGCTAGGGTGAAGGGACAGGCGGATCCACCTTCGCCAAGGCTACGGCGGACAGGTCGCCTGTCCCTTCACCCTACTCGAAGTACCCGCGAGCCAATTCCGGCTTCGCGTCGATCGCCTGCCGCCAGCATGATCGCGCCTCATCCACATCGCCCTTGGTCTTCAGTGCGTGACCCAGATTCAACATGGCTTCTGCGAAGTCCGGCTTCTCGTTCAGAGCTTCCCGGTACAGCCGGATGGCGTCATCCATCTGTCCGGACTTCTGTAGCAACAGACCGGTGTTATAGAACAGCTCCGGCGAGCGTTCCCCAACATCGATCAGCTTTGCCTGCAAGTCCAAGGCCTGCGTGAAGTCTTCCTTTTCCACCGCGATCGCGGCCAGCCCGCGCATCGCATCCACCGAATCCGGCTGCAATTGCAGCATGCGTTGGAAGGCGTTGGCCGCGGCGTCGCGATTGCCCGCTTTCCAATGCGACAGCCCCAGATTCACCAACGCTTCCGGCCACGCCGGCTTCTTCCGCAAGCAGGCTTCAAACGCCTCGGCACTGCCTTTGAAATCGCCGCGCTCCAGCTTCAGGAAGCCCATGCGGAACCATGCTTCATCCCACTCCGGATTCTTCACAAGAAGCCGTTGATAGGCCTTTTCAGCCTCATCTTTCGGTCCCTGTTGCTCCATCACGGTGGCCAGGTTGAACAAAACATCCGGAACATCGGGAGTAATTTTCAGTGCCCGCTGGTACGCATCTTTGGCGCCTTTCAAATCGTTCAGGCTCTGTTTTACGATCCCCAGATTTACAAACGCCTGCTTCGCATCCGGACGCACGCGAATCGCCTCGCCATAGGCATGCCCCGCCTGCTCCAGACGGTTGGTCTTCTGGTAGGCGACACCCAGGTTGAACCAGCGCTCGAAATGGTCGGGCGTGAATTCCACCAGCCGCGCACAAAGTTTCGCCGCCGCTTCATAGTCCCCCGAGGTGAACGCGCAGGTGGCCAACCCTTCCATCGCCGCTTGTGAAAACGGGCGCAGAGTAAGTAGTTTTTCCGAATATTCGCGAGTTAAAGCTTCATCCTTGCGAGCCATCGCAATGGCCACCAGATTGGTGAGCGATTCTTCCGACGCGGGATTCTTCGCCAGCATTTCCTTATAAATCACCGTGGCCTCATCGAACCGCCATAGCAACTGCAAGGCTACACCGCGGCCAAACTGCCCCGTGTCGTCTCCCGGATTGGATTCCAGAAATTTCTCGAAAGCTGCCAGTGCCGGATCGGGCTGTTCCATGTGAAGTAACGAGATCGCCAAGCCCAGCCGCGCTTCGGCCCGGTTCGGATCGATCTCAAGCGCCTTCTGGAAGCGCTGCGATGCCTGTTGCCAGCGGCCGAGCTTTTCCAGGCACACGGCCAGGTTGAACGCTCCGGTCGGATGCGACGGCGCCTGCTCCAGCAAGCTGGTGTAGCTCTTGGCGGCCTCGTCGTACATCTCCAGTTCGAATTGGATGTGCCCCCGCGCCGAATACATCTCCACACTGCCCGGACCGTGCTCCAACGCCGCATTCAGCTCGGCCAGGGCCTCTTTCGGCTTGCCTGACATATGCAAGGAGACCGCCTTGCCCAGCGCCGACGCAATCAAATTATTTCCGCTGGCTGGCGGAGTCCTTTGCCCCGGCCTGGCCTGCATTTCATCTCTCATCGAAGTATCCTCCCCTCGGTGCCCTGCTGTTTTAAAATCAAGTCGTGCGGCACCAGCATTGCGCACAACTTTCCAACCACATCGTTCTGGTAGGAGACGCTGACCTTGTGGATCCGTGCATCTCCGCCCCGCTCATTGGTGAACCCAATGCCGCCCGTTTCAAATTTCGAGTCGGTCCAGGTGTCGGCAATCTGACCATTCACCAACGTGGTGAATGAGTTGCCCTGCACTGTCATCTTGACTTCAGAAGTGTTCCCATCCCACACCGGCAATCGCAGCGGGATACTCTTGTGGGCAAACTCACGCCCGCCTGTCACGATCCATCGCTCAAGCACTCCCGTGTTTCCTGATCCCGACTTCACCCGCTGCAACCGCATGCCGTAATAGTTGGTGAGATTGCGCGCCCGGAACACCCATCCTGCGGCGCCGTGCTCGGTGGTTACGGTAAATTCAAAGTTATAGTCGCTCAGGGTTATCGATGGCTGGTACAGCGCCAGTTGGCCCGGCCGCAGCAGGCCCACGCGATCATAACTCCACGTGCGGGCCCAATCGCTGGCGCCTTGCCAGGCAGCCAGCCCCGAACGGAAATCCTCAGTTAAATCCACGCCCGCGCGCTCAGCCAGATTCAGCCGTAAATTATGTAGCCGCTGGTCAAAGAATTTGCCCACCGGTCCCAGGAATGACGATTCCGGCTCCGGTCTTCTTACCGGCGGTTCTGGCATAGCTTCCGGCGCATCTACTGATTGTGGACCGGGCGTTTGTGGGCCGGGCCTCGATGCCACCGCAGGCCGCACCGCTACTTCCTGCACCCCTGCGCCGGATGGGATGCCCGTCTCCGCCATCTGTTGCGAGACCGCCACTTCCGGCTTCGCCATCGCCGAATTCCGCTTTTGCATCGTGGCCTGAAAAACAATGATCACCACCAGCGGCAAGCCCAGCGTGATCCACTTCAGATCGGCCGGCTCCTCGCGCCAAAAATGCAGCCCGCGCATTTGGATCTTGGGAATCAGCTTATTTCGCAGCACTTCTTCAGGATCGACAGTAAACCCTTTTTTCTTTGTAAGCAGAGGGGGTTTTAATGTCGTCAGCCGGGTTGGCTGAAGCAGCGGACTGATCGCGCTAAACAGCGGCTCCAGGCCGGCCGACCTGCTGATCTCCGATCGTTTTGGTTGGCCTGGAATACTCTCCACTCCGGATTTGCCGCAGAGAAGCGCGCACGCCCTCCTTCTGGCCTGCGGCTGTGGGGCAAATACCGGCACATTCAGCCATGCGTGGAACTCCTCAGGGGAGAACGATTTCGGCTTTGACCCATCGTGAAATTCAGGAAACCCATAGGGCATCCGTGCTTGCAACGTCCCCAAACTGTCTGGTTGGAATGTCGTCCGGAGCGTCCTCGCTGAACGCTTCAACCGGGGTTTGGCAACCAGCATCGGTTCCGCCTGGTACATTGCACTTGCGGGCTTCTCCACTTCCGGCGGCACGACATCGAGCATGGGCGGCCAATCCACATGGTCACCTGCGTGATCAAAGGAAGGTTGAAATGGGACGGCTTCGAAACGCGGGATGCCGCAAAGCGTTGCCCGCCCGGCCATGAGCGGTTGCGCCTGTTCTTCCCGCCATCGGTCCATGGCATCACTGCTCCAGGTTAGGGCAAGCTTCGAGACAGGAATAGGGCGCCGTAATCTGCCAATTCGCCGCGGCAGGCGTTCGCGAGGCTCCGGCATGGAAAAATTGGGGAGCCTCATTTTCGGCTTCATACCCAACTCCACTGGTTGATCGCCGACATGCTTGGAATCCACGACCCTCACATGCAGTGAGATCATCCTCTGAGCTATTGGCAGACTGTCGATCACACCGGGAATTTCCGCCAGACCGATCATTGCACTGCACTGCGCAGGCATCTGTACATCCTGCTCAAACCGTTCCGGGATTACAGAGTTCAATCCGGCGATTCCGGCCGGCTCACCTGCACTGGTTCCAGTCTGAAATGAAAGCGCACAGAGAGAATCCACCCTGGGCGGTTCACAAGGTCGCTCAACCTGCGCATTTCCAAGTGCAGAGTCCTGATTATCAAGGCCTAACCTGCACTCCGGGCGTAAGACAGCCAAACCCCAAGCATCCAACAATGGTTTGACCACAAATGCATGAGGCCTGTTTACCGCGGAAAAAGCGAAGAGGAGCGGGATGGACGGGCAGCGGTCTACAGGGCGTTTGAGACGACAGGCCGGTTGTGGCAGGACAACGCCCATCTCAACCGGAATCTGATGCTCAAAATACAAAGTGCAATCCTGCGAGTGTTTCGGATACGGAGCCACACTCAGGAAAACAAGCGGCTCATCGGCCCTCAGCTCCGGCGCCGGAGGCTCAGGAAGCCAATCGTGCTCCGTAATCTGCGCAACCGCTACTGGCTGGCGTGTCGCTAGCGGCTTTTTATCCGGCCACCGCGCGTCAATCAGGCGTTTTACCGCAAGTCTTTGCTGTTCATCGTGATAGGCTGTGCGATGCTCCGGGATACAGAACTCCCCATCGCTAAGTCTCCTCAGCAGGGGCAGCCGTTTTCCACAATGCAAGCATTCCATCGAGAAGCAGGACTCTTTTCTAATTCCCATATTAGGGAACGGCCGCGCCAGATACTATTCGGCAAGCCACCTATTCCCGACTGGGTGATTCACGTTACTTAGTCACATGGTTGGGGAAAACGCTTAGGCTTCCAAACCCGAGTACCACACACGTGCAGGTTCAAGCAGGTGAATTGCCAGCGCCACCCACAGGTATCAAATGTTCGGCGGGGTTCGGCGGGCGGGAAACCCGAGAAAATAAAATTGCACAAAACCCGAGATTTTGTGTTTTCAACAGCCTAAGCGATTGATTCATTGCGACTTGAAAGTCAGCAGGTTTTGCTCAGGTTTTGTCTGGCCGGTTACTTCCAATCGGGCTCCCGGCAGTGGCTGCGGAGGACTGGATTTGGCTTTGGATTCAGTGATTTGCGCAGTTCGATTTCGATTTTCCTGGATTCTGTTTGTGGCAGTGTGCGATTGGCGATGTAGGTGGTTAGCGGCATTTTTGCTCCTTGTATATGGGTCCGCATTTTCGGTCGCGGCTTGGTAAGTTGCGTCGCCGGGGTACGCGGGCCGGCATGGGCGGCGAGGACGTCAGGCTGTTTGGCTTGGGGCACGATGCCGAGTTGATCGATAAACGTTTCCATCACGGTCCATTTCTAGCATTGGCGGCTGGGGGAGTTGCCAGATTGGAGCATGGGCTGACGGGCGGGTATCAAACCTGAAGATCTGTATGTCTTCTTGTGTTAAGCGTTTGCAGAAAGGCACCGGGCACTTGGGGCGGACGCAAATATATTTCGATGGGTGGTGACTGAGTGTCAGCGGGATGAAGGATTCCGTGGCTGAAAACGAATCGAGCTTTCGATTGTGGACAAAGAAACTGAGGGAGGCATCGCGGCGAAACGGCGCAAAGCCGGGCGGCCGGGGCTCAAAGAAGCGGATGGAAGATCTGGCCAAGATGGCAGTGAGGGCCGGATCAGTAGTGCTGCCTGGAGAAGCTGAGGACCGTTTTGCGGCGTAGGCTACCAGCTCGAGGCAGCAGTTGCAGCCGGGGAACGAATTGGAGCCGGCAGTGATTGACACGATGGCACGGCGCCAAATCGTCTATTTGTGGAGCCCGCGCGCAACCGACTCGCTTTGGCCGCTGGGATGCCAAGATTTTCATCTGTTGTATCGCCGCGCCGAAGCGGCTTGTGGGCTTTCGCGACTGTAAGCCTTCGCGTTTGGCAGTGTGTGTTTGTTCTTATAGCACTCGCGGAAATCTGTCTCGCCTGGGTTCATTCTCATCACGGCGACTCTTGGGGTTCTGGAGGTCTTTTATGAGTGCTTGATCACTGCACTTGCATTGGGCCTCGGCGCTCGCCAAGAAGTACCACCTTTTCACGGAATAGAGTTGCCACGCCCGAGAGCCGCCGAACTGCTCGCAAGACGCAGATAGATGGGGCGTTGTGATCCCCGCCGGAGGCGGGCCGGGTGGCAAGCTTTGGCGAGCATACCCCGGTAATTTCTGGCGAGCGCCGAAGCATTGGGTGTCTGGGAATGGTTTACCTAACTGCTGCGTCTATGCTTTAATATCAAATAACGTGGTTTTCATCAGTTATACCAATGCCCTCCCCGACAGCGCCATCGCGAAGGCCGCCGACAACTTTTTCGAGCTGAATCGAGTAGAGCACTTTTCGTCTTACGACATCCCTATGGGCGAACATTGGTCAGCCAGAATAGATCTTGAGCTGAACCGGTGCAACGCGATGATTGCAATCGCTTCAGCTAGCGCTCGAGGGCGTTCAGGAATGTTTGAAGAGTTGGCTACTTTCTGTGAGCGGATGTCGATGGCCAAGGAACTCCAATTAAGACCGTTCCTCGTGGGGTCGCTTTTATCCGTTCCGTATCAGATCCGAATGCTGATCAGACCTTTCCAGTATTTGCAAGTTCCCGATTTGACAGGGCTTGCGCTTTCGGCATGGATATCCTCTCGTTTGGCTGATGAATCCATCCATTGGGGTTTGAACCGCGAAGAATCAAGGAACGACTACTTGGCGCTTGCACGTGATGCCGCTGGAAGGAAGTCCCATGAAGAGGCATTGGAGTATTCCTATCTCGGCCTCCAGCAACGTCCCGGCGACGCTGCCATTCTGAAACTACTTCGAAGATCACAAGATGAGCTCATGTCGGCAAAACCTCTTGTCCTGCCGGGGCCACTGCTGATCGGCTCTCGCGACGCGCTTGCGAGGGTATTGCAATCCCCGACTGGACCAGACGTGCTGTTCGCGAGTGACGACAGCTTTCCCTGGATACATACCTTTTTGGCCAAGCATGCGGCTCACTACTTCAAGAGGCTCCGCGACACAGGCCGCGGCACGATCCCAAGCAAGGGGGAGGATTTCAGGCGGTACTTGTCCCAGCACAACCTCATTTCGCATTGAGCAAGTAGGGGCAAGCGTTCGGTTGTGCTTTCGAGGATACGATAGAGAGCTGAATCTTGCGCTCGCTCTTGAGCTTCTCCGGAGCCGACTTTACCCCCGTTTCGATACCCGATATGACGCGCTCGTACGGTCGTATCCCCAGCTTCTCAACCGGTTCGGCTCCGGCGACAACTGCATCGCTGGGTGCGGCGATTTGCGCCAGTTGCTTACTAGCATATTCCCCCAGGACGGACGATTGCGCAGTCCCGTATGTGGAGATCTTAAGGCAGGGCTCTGGCAGCGGATCCGTCACCTTGGTCGGGCCGCGATCATCACCCTGAGGGGGGTCCATTTCGTCCGTTCGTCCCATATAGTATGCGGCAACAGCGACAGCACGACAAAACGCCAAACTCAGAACTCCTGACCTGGGGGAAATCAAATTGAGCCGAGTTTGTAGATCAAAGTTAGTTTTGTCCCCGGAAAAACGGTCTTCGTCTCATTCAGCTCTGCGAGCAGAAGTTCGATGGCGCGATTGTGCG
>CAIRSA010000572.1 GCA_903881085.1 uncultured Acidobacteriia bacterium | reverse complement strand
TTGCCTGCCCTGACTAATTTAAAATCACCTCGCCCAGAAGGTGTAAAGGAATCGGTTTGACCGCAAATTGGACCGGCGACCTGTCCGCCGTCTTGTCCGCCGAAGCTTTAGCGAAGGCGGAAGCCTTGGCGAAGGAGGATCCGCCTGTCCAAATTCTAATTTTTCACACGTTCTCACTGACACGGCGTCGCAAAGCTTTGAAAATGTCCGGTCAACTGGAATTTCTTGTTCTACTACCAAAAGCAACGCGGCATTGGGAGAATCGCCTATGCTAACCCAATCTCAGCCCATCGCCCGGCGGAACCGCGCGGCGATCTCCTCAGCCGGCACACGCGACCACGTCTCATTCACCTGCAGCACAAACTGATCGCCGGTTGGAACATGCGCCACAATGCCTGCCTGCTCCAACCGGCCTTGATAAACCGGCGGATTCACATTCACCACGTGCATGCGGAAGATGTTGGTGCCATTCTTCACCCGCTCAATTTCGAAGTTCGAATCCTTGGCCAGCAACTGCAACGCGCGCTCGGCATTCTCAACCGCCGCGCTTATACGCTTCTCGAAACCTTCGGCAAAATGCAGCGATACGGCAACGAACGGCCACGCATGAGGAAGCCCGCCGCCGAACATGCGCCGCATGTGATACAGACCGTCGAGCAGCGCTTTGGGCCCGGCCAGAATCGCCCCGCTGGCGGCATTGAAATACTTGTACATCGAAACATACACCGTCTCGAACAACGCCGTATATTCCTTCACCGGGCGGTTGGTGTAAGCGCATTCAAGCAGCAGTCGCGCCCCATCCAGATGCATGCCGATCTTGCGCTCGCGCGCCCACGCCGAGATGCGTTTCATCTCTCCGAAATCAAACCGCTCGCCCTGTTTGCGCCTCACCGGAGATTCGATCTGAATCGCGCCGACAGGAACGGCCACGCGTCCCATCATCGCGTCGCTAGCCGCGTGCTCCACTTCGGCCAGTGTGAAGGTGGCTCTGCCTTCGGCCAGCGGAATCATCGTCAGCCCACTCAGCGTCTGCACGCAATCGCCGCAATCCCTATACAAGTGGCTTTCGGCTTGAGCCAGCACGCGGCGCTTGTTGCCGCTCAATATCCGTACCGCGAGTTGATTGGCCAGCGTGCCTGTTGGCAGCCACACCGCGGCCTCCTTGCCGAGCATCTGCGCCATGCGCGTCTCCAGCTTTTCCACCGCACCGCCCAGCGAATACTCGTCCTGCACGATTTCGTTCGATGCCGTGATCCGCGCCAACAACTGCGCGTATTCGGCAGGCGTGTGCGGAATGCCGTCGCCGTACGCGAACACGAGCTGGTCAGGTATCGCGGCCTTCAATTGCGCGGCGGCCAGCGGCGCGGCGAGAAAACTGCGTCGTTGCATGATGTGAACCATAATAGCAACGGCGCTATAATCAGTGAATCCCATGACTGAACAAGAGGCATTAGCATGCCACGACAATGCGCAACAATTGCAGGCCGAAGGCCACTACGCCCAAGCAGCGGAAGGATTTGAAAAAGCCGCTGCGTACTTCGCTGAAGCCGATGGGCCGCAATCGCCGGACCTGGCCAACATTCTCGACGACTATGCCGAAGCTCTGCTCGGCTTATGCCGCTACGCCGACGCCGAGAGCGCCGCGCGGCAGGCTAGCGCCATTGTCGCCGGCATCGTGGAACTGCTCGATCCCGAAACACGCGGAGTTCTCGCACCTCGCGCCCTCTCCGTCTGGGGCACCGCGTTGCGCGAACTCGGCCGCTACGACGAAGCCTCAGCGCCGCTGCTCGAAGCGATCAACGAAGCCGAGCAATGTTTCGGGACCGATTCGCCAGAGGTTGCTTCGCACCTGAACAACTACGGCGTGCTCTGCAAATATTGGGGTAAGTTCGAAGAAGGCGAGCGCCGTTACCTGCGCGCCCTCAAGTTGCTCGAGACTGCCTATGGCAAGGACTCGCTGGAGACCGCCACCATCTATCACAACCTGGGCGGTTTGGAGCATTCGCGCGGTGACTTCGAAAAGGGAGAACCGCTCGGCAGAAAGGCGTACGAGATCCGCCGTGCCGCGCTCGGTGAAGAACACGAGGCCACCATCGCCGATGCTGTAGCGTGGGGTGGCCTGCTCGATGGCCTGGGACGGCATGAAGAGAGCATTCCCATCTATCGACACGCGGTGAAGTTTTACGAACAGCGCTTTGGGCCGGACCATTTCGAAGTTGCGGCCACTCTGAACAACCTGGGTCTCGCACTGGATGCACAGGGCGACCACGCACAAGGCCGTGCGATTCTCGAGCGCTGCCTGGCGATCAAGAAGAAACTATTCGGCGAAGACCATCCGGAAGTTCGGCTGACTGCTGCGAATTTGCAGCGCCTGAGTTGAACAGTTCATGCTCTAAGATAGTAACAATGGGATTGCCGTCAGGACAACCGCCATCAGGACAAACATGGATACTTCTGGAGTCGACGCTGGAAGGTGTCGACCACGGCGAGAGCCTCGTCAAAGCGGCACTGAAGGAGAGTGGGCTTCCTGAGGAGGATCAATACTGGGTGCTGCTGGCCGTGCGCGAGATATTAGTCAACGCGGCTTATCATGGCAACCGTTTCGACGCGGATAAAAAAGTCAGCCTGCGCATCACGAGGCACGACGCCGGCTTCGCCATCGACATAGGCGATGAAGGCGATGGGTTCGACCCTGACGTGGTGCCCGATCCGAAGATGCATCACAACCTGGCAAAGCAGAGCGGCCGCGGCCTTTTGATCGCACGCTCATTCCTGGACGAAGTGACCATCAGCCGCCGCGAGCCGCGCGGCATGTTGGTACACATGACGAAGGCCATTAAAACACAAGTTTAAGCGCCATTTGCATAATGCGCGGAGTTGTTGCCGTGGTGATGCGGCCAAAGTTCGCGGCGCTTGCATTGCCGTTCGGATTCCCGAAATTCGCGTGATTGAAAATGTTGAATGCCTCCGCGCGCAATTGCAGCCGCAGGCGTTCGCGCAATGGAAAGTCCTTCAGCATTCCGAAATCCAGATTCTCGCGCATGGGGCCGCGCAGGATGTTGCGCCCCGTATTTCCAAACGTGCCGGGCTTGTTCGAAGTGAACGCAGCGGTATTGAAGAATTTGTTTAGCCAATCGTTCTTCGATAGTGCGGAGTTGTCCTGATGCCAGTCGCCGATCAGATCGGCGCGGTCGGCATTGATAGCGCTGCCAGAGTTGTCTTTGCCTGACGCGATCGAAAACGGCGTAGCGCTCTGCACGGTGGCGATGCCATTCATACTCCAGCCACCAAACGCTTCGCGCAAGATTCTGTTCTGCCCTTTGAGCTCAGGCATGCGGTAGATGAACGATGCGACGAAGCGATGCGGAATATCGTTGCCCGAGGGTCCCTTGTCGACAGAGTAGTTGTAGGGGTTCGATGGGGCGCCGCCATCGCCCGAAGCGTTGTCGAGCGACTTTGCCCACGTATAACTGGCCAGAATCGTCAGCCCGTGTGACATGTGCTTGTTCAGCGTGAGTTGCATGGCGTGGTAAGTGGAGTTGGCCAAACTGATCATGTCGGTGATGGTGCTGAATGTCGGATACAAGCGCCGCCGAGCGTCGGCCGTTGCGCCAACAGCCCCGTAAACAGTGGGGTTCAACTCGGTCTGCATGAACAAGTGATTGCCCTTGCTGCCAACATACGCGCCCTGCAATACCCACGCTCCGAACACCTGTTGTTGCAGCGTGAAGTTCCACTGTTGGATCAAAGCATTGCGGAAATTCGGATCCCATTCCGTGATGTTCAGTGGCGTTAGAAACTTATACGCCGCGATCTCCTGCGGCGAACTGGGCGACGTAAATGGAAATGGATTGCCGGTATCGGAGTACGGATTCGCAAGTCCGCCTTTGGGATTGCTGCCGGTCAGTTTGATGGAGAACGGCTGATCGTTCGATACCTGATTATTGGCCTGCTGGCGCGCCTGCGAATAGAAGATGCCGTAGCCGCCGCGGATGCTGGTATGTCCTTGTGCAAAGGGGGCCCAAGCGAAACCGAAGCGCGGCCCGATGTTGCCGAAATCGTTCCTGATTGTGGAAGCGGGCACACCGCTGTCTCCTGCAAATACATAGCCTGCGGGTGCGTTGGCAAAGCGAGTGGATTGTTGGCCCAAACGAATCTGCGCAAATTTCGCATCGGTATCAGAGTAGGGCAGGAACGGATCCCAACGCACGCCCAGATTCAAAGTCAGATGCTTGGTTACTTTCCAGTCGTCCTGCGCGTACATGCCGATTTCGGTGTTGCGCGGATGGTTCAAGTCGGGTGCGATCTGCGTGAACGTGGCCAGACGGCCGAGTAGAAAATCCGATGCCGCGTTGCCGGTGTTGGTTGCCGTGAAGCTGACGAACGCGTCGGTCTGAAAGTTCTCCTGCAGGCTCAAGCGATTGATGCGGACGTCGGCGCCTACCTTGATGTAATGTGAGCCGGCCATCCAGTTCAACGCTTCCGTAAATTGAAAGGCCTTGCGGTAGTGGTGCAGCGGATAGCGCGCCTGGGGTTCGAAATAGCCGCTCACCAAAGTGTCGAAGCCCACCTGCGGATCGTCTGCGGCGCGCACGAAGCCGGCGCCGAAATCGGACCAGCTCTTGTTGCCTGGAACGATCGGAATCTGGTCGCGGATAATGTTGTTGAAGCCGAAGGTGAAGGTGTTGATCAGTTTCGGCGAAATGACGTAGGTATCGCTGATGGCGATGTTGTAGTTGCGATACTTGATCAACGCCAGAAAGCCCGGCAGCGTGATGTTGTTCACCGACTGATTGTTATCGTTGCGGTTGTAAAGAATGCGCCCGGAGATGCGGTTGCTGTCGCTGAGCACGTGATCGATCTTGCCGACGAGTTGATCGTCGTTGATCGATTGGTTGCTGGCGAAGGTGTACAGGCCGTTGGCCAGATTTGGCATGGGCACAAACGCATCCATGAACTTCTGTGAAATGGGACTGATGCGGCTGGCGGGAATGATGTTGCCCGCGAAGTTGCCGCCGAGCGGATCTTTCAACTGCGTCTTCGTCGCCGAGAAATCGCCGCTGCGCTGTGCCGCTGTGAACACGGTGGGAGTGAGAGCGTTGGGTGTGCTGCGTTCCCGCGTCCCTTGATACGAAGCGAAGTAGAACGTGCGATCGTGGCGAATGGGGCCGCCTACAGTGCCGCCGTATTGATTGCGGCGGAAGGGCGGCGTTGTGACGGCGAAGAAATTGCGCGCGTTGAAAATCTCGTTGCGCAGGAACTCATAAACCGTGCCATGTATGGCATTGGTGCCGGAACGGGTGACGGCGTTCATCAGCGCGCCGGCGTTGCGCCCGCGGTCTGCGCTGAAGGCGTTGGTCTGCAGGCTGAACTCCTGCAATGCGTCAGGATTCGGAAACACAGCAGGCGTGTTGAAGTAGGCGTCATGATTATCCGCGCCGTCGAGCGTGTAGTTATTGGAGTTGGGGCGCATGCCGTTGATGGAAAGCGAATCGTTCTGCTCTTGTCCGGCCGTGACTGTGCCGCCGGCACCTGCCACCAGATACTGCAACTGCAAAGGATTGCGACCGTTCAGAGGAAGTTCCGTGATGCGCTCGGAATCCACCACTTCGCTAAGCGTGCCGGAGCGTGTCTCCACATGCGCAGCCTCTGCCGTCACCTGAATGCTGTCGCCAACCTCGCCCACCTGCAATTGAATATTAATGCGGCGGTTTTCATCGACGTTCAGCTCGATGCCCTTCTCTATAAACTTCTTGAACCCTGGTGCTTGGGCCGTCAATTGATAGGCGCCTACTGGCAATTGCGAGACGACGAAACTGCCATCGGCTTCCGGCGTTGCCTGGCGTGTTACGCCAGTCAACGCGTTTGAAATCGTGATGGCAGCTTGCGGCACTGCGGCTCCTGTTCCATCGGTAACCGTGCCGAATATCGTTACCGAGCCCTGCGCCATCGCGGTGATGGAAAGAAAGGGCACAAGACAGCTGACGGAAATAATACGAGGAAGATGAAGCATGTTGAAAACTCCTGGCTTTGTAGCAGTATATAACGTTCGCCTCGGCGCACGTCGGAACAACAACACCAACCGCATTGTAAAGTTTTGTTAAATGGAACAAAACTCTGTAGCTCACACGATAAGATGGAACGTCCCCTTAATTAGACGAGACGGAGCCTTCATTTTTAACCGTCCGGGAGTGAACAATTTTGAGCGCATATCCGATCCAGTTAACAGTCAAACTAACCGATGTAGAACTCATGCTCGGACTGAAGAGCGGCGACCATGAATTCCTTGAGCCGATATTGCGGCGTCATCGGTTGCCGGTAACGCAGTTCATCTACCGGCATGTCCATAATGCGGCCATCGCGGAAGAACTGGCCCAGGAAGTTTTCTTCAGTATCTATCGCGCACGCCATCGTTACGAGCCTTCGGCGAACTTTACTACATGGCTTTACAGGATTGCGAAGAACCGCGCTATGAACTGGGTGCGCGATAACCGCCATACGCGCAACCAAAGCTCGCTTGATCTTGTGGTGTTGAAGAAGGCCGGCCCGCTATCGACCCCTGAGCAGCAATTGCTGCGCGGGGCTTATTTGAAGGGCATTCGAGACGCCGTGGATGCACTGCCCGACCGCCAGCGGAATGCTGTGCTGATGCACAAGTTCAGCGGCCTGGGCTATGCGGAGATTGCTAGTATTATGGAATGCCCGGTTACCACAGTGAAGGCGCTGATAAACAGGGCGTACTCTTCTTTGCGGAAGAGTCTGGCGGACGGGGTACACAATTAAAGCTGGGAAAGGGCGAGTATCACGCGCCCGCAGAATGCCATTCCAATGTCGCTTACATTGCATTGATGAGGCGAGCTTCCGATTTGGTGAGCGAGTCATTGGGGCATTGCGTTGGAGAGCAATTGGGGTCAGACAGCCCATTTTCGGCAAACACTGCCGAAAAAAGGTGTCAGACCCCAAATGCGACGCGTCGTTCTAATCAATGTAAGCGACATTGGAATGCCATTCTGCCTACCTTATTCGCTGGTTTTGCGTGCTTGCTCGAACAGGAAGCCTAGCGTTTTTTCCGTGCGGAAATGATTGGCAATCCGGCGCAACGTGCCGTCCTGCTCCAGGCGGCGGCGTACACTGGCCGGTGCTTCGCGTTCCTGGCGTGCAACTCGCTGCACTTCGCGGTCGATGTCTTCCACGGTCGCATCAATATGTTCGGTGGTTGCGATCTTATCGAGCAGTAAGGATGCTTTCACATCTTTAGTCGCTTGTTCCTTCTGCGATTCCTTCAGCTTTTCCCAATCGAGATTCAGCTTGGAAATATCGAGGCCCTGGGCCTGGAGCATGCGCAGGCGCTGATCCGTACTGACTTCGATCTGGCGGTCGACGAACGCATCGGGCACAGGGAAGTCGTGGGTTTCCACCAGCAGGGCCACCAGTTTGTCTTTGGCTTCCTGTTGTGAGGCGTGTTCGCGCTCGGCGAAGATGTTCTTGCGCAGCGCTTCGCGCAACTCTTCGAGCGATTGGAAGTCGCCCAGATCCTTGGCGAACTCGTCGTTGGCCTCAGGCAGCTCTTTCTTGCGCAGCACGGTCAGGCGCGCTTTAAAGCGCATCGTCTTGCCGGCCAGTTTATCGTTGCCGAAATCGTCGGGATAAACGACATCGAACTCTTTTTCTTCATCGGGAGACATGCCGCGCAGGTTGTCGCTGAATGCGGGCAGCGTTTCCGTGCCGCCGATCTCCAGGGTTATGTCGTTCTGATCCACGGATTGCGCGCCGGTCAGGCTCTTCAACGAAACAATGGCGTAGTCGCCATCTTCCGCGGGACGCGGATCGATGTTGACGTAGTCAGCCTTTTGTTCGCGCAGCTTTTCAATGCGCTCATCAATGTCGGCGGGTGTTACTTCCGGCTCTTTGTAAACCACGGGCAGCTCGCGGTACTCTTTCAATTCGATTTCCGGCGAGACTTCGAATTCGACTTTGAAATGCAGGTCGGCGTCATCGTGGAAGTGAACATCGGTGATGTTCGGCTGGCCAACGACGTTGAGATTCTCTTCTTCGGCCCGCTTGCGGAAGTACCGGGGAACGATCTTCTCCAATACGTCCTGACGGATCTCCTGCGCAAAGCGCGACCGGATCAAGCTCTCCGGGGCCTTGCCTGGCCGGAAGCCCGGCAGGTGCGCCTTCTTGCGAATGTTCTCCAGAACCTTTGCCGTCTCTGCCTTGACTTCAGCGGCTGGGACGTTGATATCCAATCCGTGTTTGCAACCTTCGATGAGTGCCAACTTATTTCCCCTCTGGCATCCAAGCCAGAAATTTAACTTCCTATGACGTTATTCAGGCGGATGTTGGATCGTTGATCCCCCATCCGCCTGATATTACCTTCTACTTCAATTATGCGCGTGCGCCAGCGGTGAGGCGGGCTTCGTCGCGCAGGGTCTGAGCTTTGTCTGTCGATTCCCATGTAAAGCCGGGTCCGCTGCGGCCGAAGTGACCGAAGGCGGAGGTAGCGCGATAGACAGGGCGGCGCAGGTTCAAGCTCTCAATGATGCCGCGCGGAGTGAGCGGGAAGTTGGCGCGAACCAGTTCCACGATGCGCTCTTCTGCGATGACGCCGGTGCCGAACGTGTTCACCATGACCGATACCGGGTCAGCAACGCCGATCGCGTAAGCCAATTGCACTTCGCAGCGCGTAGCGAGACCGGAGGCGACGATGTTCTTTGCGATGTAGCGAGCCATGTAGCATGCCGAACGGTCAACCTTCGTCGGATCCTTGCCCGAGAAAGCGCCGCCGCCGTGACGGCCCATGCCACCGTAGGTATCCACGATGATCTTGCGGCCGGTGAGGCCGGTGTCGCCATGCGGCCCGCCAACTACAAAGCGGCCGGTGGGGTTGATGTGATACTTGGTTGCGGAATCGACCATGCCCGACGGGACGATAGCGTCGATGATGCGCTTCTTCACTTCCTTGCGCAGCTCTTCGGTGGTGACATCTTCGTCGTGCTGGGTGGAAACGACCACTGCATCGATACGTTTCGGTTTGCCGTCTACGTACTCGACGCTGACCTGGGTCTTACCGTCCGGACGGAGGAAGGTGAGTTCTTTCGAGTTGCGCACTTCACTGAGCTTTGCGGCCAGCTTGTGAGCCATCATGATCGGCAGCGGCATCAACTCTTCAGTTTCGTCGCACGCATAGCCGAACATCAGGCCCTGGTCGCCGGCTCCGCCGGTATCAACGCCCATGGCGATATCGGGGGACTGGCTCTGGATGGTGTTCAGGATTCCGCAGGTGGTTGCGTCGAAGCCCATTTTCGAGTCGGTATAACCGATGCTGGCGATCACTTCGCGTGCCAACCTGGGCACGTCGACGTAGGTGGTGGTGGTGATTTCACCAGAGACTACGCAGATACCGGTGGTGACGAGAACTTCGCACGCTACGCGGCCTGTGGGATCATCCTTTAGAACGGCGTCCAGAACCGAATCGGAAATCTGGTCGGCCATCTTGTCGGGGTGACCCTCGGTCACCGACTCCGACGTAAATATATGACGCATTGCATCTGCCACTTGCTAGCAACCTCCAATAACTTTATTAAATCAGGACGCGAAGCAACCCCAACCGCAATGTTCAGATACTGCCTGCTTAGTGAGAAGCACAGGAGAGGCGCACAGCTCTGGCGTGACGGCGGAGGCCCAATCTTTGAGTGTATAGGAGTTGGGGCGGGAGGTCAAATTTATTGGTTGTCCGCGGCGGGCGGTGGGTTCGTTTTTTTTCGCGGAAGTGATTGGATGTCAGCGGGTTGGGTGCGATTTTTGGGTTCGTTCTGCAATTTAGCATTGGGTTTGGTTCTTTTCTTTCGTTTTCGGCTGCCGGTCTTGGTTTGCCGGCATCGTTTTGTTTGTAGCATGGGGTGGCAAGGGGAATTCGGGGTTGGAGGGGGAGGGTTGTTGAGGATAAAGGAGATTTGGTTTTGGAGGGGGCGTGATCAGTTGATGACCCGTTTCCATTCTGCTTTGGAGTAATGGAAATTTACAAGCAGGCAAAGGGGCAGGCTTGAGGCTTTCAGGTAATTTAGGCATTGGGCCATGTGGACGTTGGTCAGGCGGTCCAAGCATTTGAGTTCTAGGACGAGTGAGCCTTCCACCAGGAAATCGGCATAGTATTCTCCGGCGTTCTGGCCTTTGTAATTGACGGGGATTGGGGCTTGGCTGATTGCGCTGATGCCACGGCTTTGCAATTCGATCATTAAGGCTCGTTCGTGTACCTTTTCAAGGAACCCTGGTCCTAGGGTGTTTGAGACCTCGATGATTGCACCAATCACCTTTTCCGTGAGTTCGTTATCTGTGTCCATCTGTGCTTATCCGTGGTTAATTTCTTAGTGCTCTTTTCGGGTTAGTATTCTCAAAAATATTAACCACGGATGAACACAGATGGACACAGATGAACACAAAACCTGCGTCGTTCTAATGCCCCATTCCTTTGGAAACTGCTTCCCAGGCCTTTTCCGTCACTTCTACGAGCTTGGCCAGCTCGGGCGCTTTGCCTAACAGCGCTGTCAGCCTCTCCAGGGCTTTCCCGGCGGCTGCTTGCCAGCCTGGGTCCTTGGCGTCCTTGCCGGCTTCGGCCACGGTAATCACCTGCTGGGTGGCCTCGTGCTTTTCGGGAGCGGTGATTGCTTTCGATTCCGTAATTGCGGCGGCCAGTTTCTCAATGGCTGTGGCGAGGCCAGCCGATTCTCCGCCTGTTTGGTTTAACGTCTGTGTCAGCCGGCTGACATCGCCGCTGAGCGAACCGCGGACATGGATGCTTCTGTCTTCCACTTTCTTGTCTCCTAACTGCACGCTGACGCCCGCCGCCGCTGCGGCAAGAGCCAACTCCTTCAAATCCTGGTTGTGTGCTGCCAGCAGCTTGTTCTGCGCAGTCGCCAGCAGAAACTGCGTCTGCAGTTCCTGGAAAGCCTCTCGCATGGCGGCGGACGAGAGGCCCTTCTTAAGCAAAATCTCCATCTGCTCCAGCACCTTGGCATACAGCTTTTCAAACCCGCCTGGCTCGAAGGTGCGCTCCGGGTCGGCGGGGCGTCGCTTGCGGGAGTCTTTTACGCCTCGCAGATCGGTGGTGGCGTCAATGTTGCAGCTTTCTATGCAGGCGCCTGTCAAGTCGGCATCGTGGAAGAATGTGTTGGTGCCGTTGGTTTCCTTGATGTTCGCGTCACGAAGGTTAACACCGGAAAGATCGAGGCCATCCAGGTCCGCGCTTAGCAGAGATAGTCCCTAGCCCTACCTGGAAGTGAGGAGCTGACGCACAATGGGTTGTGCTAAGACGGCATTCTGGTGCAGGCAGTCTTCGAGGATTTGTGTGCCTTGCCATTTGAGGTGGGTGAGATTGGCGGTACCGAGACGCACGCCTCGCATTCGAGTAGTTGCGAAACTCGCGCCGGTGAGTACAGCTCGCTCAAAGCGCGGGTCTCTTTTGCGGACCCTCCAGCCGATGTAGGTCTGCACGAAAATGAGCACTGCGGCTGCGAATACGATTGCTGCGCCGAGTGTAAATGCCTGCTTTGTTGTGCCATATCGCACGAGCAAGGCTAAAACGGACTGTTAGCGCCGGGATAAGACGGCACCATTTTCGCCGGACCAGTGGGAGCCAGTGTCCCCATTCGCGCCCGGCGGACACACCTCAGCCCGGACCGCCGGAACCGGTACTGGCCGCCATGAATCCGACTTTGTTCGCCGCCAAAGATCGGTTTACGGGATGGAGCCACCTCCCGCGCCGTCAGCAGGAACGGGAACGCTGGAAGACTGTGCGTGCTTCGTGTCCGGCTTGACGGATTCGATCGCCCGGTAGAGCGTGTCGGCGCAGTTGACCTTCCCGAATACGCACCAGTATTGGTGTAGCGTGAGGAGTGGGATTTTGTTAAAGTCGTGCGGTCGATCAACGCGGCGAGTCGAATCAGCGCTCATGACGAACACGACCCACGAACGGTACTCCGTCCGCGAGAACATGGGCAGATGTTGGCGCTGAAAATTGTTTGGCGTGAGGATAGCCATTGGTGCTTCCCGCATTGTCTACGAGGACACGCGTTCTTGGCAAGCTCATTTCTTATAGAGTCTGCTGTAGAGTACCTACCGCGTCCTCGCCGATGGGTACCCTATGGGCCCCTTGGCTCCGGCGGCCACCGGCGAGAATGGATCCCTTTCTCACCGGCCCCAACAAAACGGACATCGTGCTCCTGGCTGAAGGCACATAGAGCATCTGATCGGTGCCGTTGCTGAAGTCGGCGTTAAAGAAAGTGCCGAGCAAAAAGCTTGCGAACCTCGAAAAAACAGCCGAGAAGGCGAACGCCACCAACGCCGTCCCACTGTGCGTCTTGCGGACCGTCCCATCCGCGCCCCATCAAACTTGGTAGAAGATCGGCAAAGTATTCACTGACGTTCTGGCCTTTGTATTCGACGGGGATTGGGGTTTGGCTGAAGATGTCCGGTGAGGGGACGGAGGGCGCGGTCCACGCGCTGCCGCTTTCGCTACGGCTGCGGCGGACAGGTCGCTTGGGATGGATCCCTCCGTTTCCGAGCGGCTTTGGTATTGTTGGCGGCGGTTGAGATTACTGCGGGCGAGTGCCACTCGGCGAGCAGAGTGCCACTCCAAGGTCGCTTACATTTCGTTGATGAGGCGAGCTTCCGATTTTTTGGTGAGCGATTCATTGGGGCATTGCAGTGGAGGGCAATTGGGGTCAGACATCCCATTTTCGGCCGGAAACGGCCGAAAAAAGGTGTCAGACCCCAAATGCGACGCGTCGTTCTAGTCAATGTAAGTGACATTGGAGTGCCACTCGGCCTACATCAGGCGTTCAGTACCTTGTGAAGGACGGCGCAGGCGCGGTCGATTTCCTTGGGGCCGATTATGTAGGGGGGGAGCAGGCGCAGTACGTTGGTGTGGGTGCAGTTGATTAGTAGGCCTTGCTGCATGGCGTGCTCCACATATTTTTCGCCTGGTACTGCCAGTTCAATTCCGGCCATGAGGCCGTGGCCGCGGATTTCCTGCACTATGGGGCAGGCGGATTGCAGGGCGCGGAGGCGCTGGTGAAGGTAGGCTCCGTTTTGGCGGATGACGGGGAGCAACTGCTCCACCTCTTCTAAAAACGCGATGGCTACGCGGCAGGCTAGCGGACCGCCACCGAAGGTGGTGCCGTGGAGACCTTTTGTGATGGCCTCGCCCGCGCGCTCGCTGAAGATGGTTGCTCCGAGGGGAAGTCCGCCGGCTAGTGGCTTTGCGGTTACTACTACGTCAGGCGGCGCGACCGTCGGATGGAGCTGATAGGCGAAGCGTTCGCCGGTGCGGCCTAGTCCGCACTGCGTTTCGTCGGCTATATACAATGCATCGCGTTGATTGGTCAGGCGGCGGATTGCGGCGAGGAATTCCGTGGTTAGCGGAAAGATGCCGCCTTCGCCTTGGATCGGTTCGGCAACGATCGCGATGGTGTCTTCGTTGGCCGCGGCTTCGAGCGCGGGCGCATCGTTGGCTGGAACGAAGATCACGTCTGGGATGAGCGGCTGAAAGGGTTCGCGGTATTTTGCCTGTCCTGTGATGGCCAGCGCGCCGGCGGTGCGGCCATGGAAGCCGTTCTCAAGCGCGATGATGCGTTGGTGGCGGCGTCCGTCCTGGTTGGCGCGGGCACGCGCGGCTTTCAACGCGGCTTCCATCGCTTCCGTGCCGCTGTTGCTGAAGAAGACGCGGTCGAGACCGCTCCACTGTTTCAACCTGGCGGCTAGTTCGCCCTGGAATGGGTGCATGTAGAGGTTCGAGGTGTGGATGCACAGGGCGGCTTGTTCGTGCAGTTCGCGCAACAGGCGCGGATGGCCGTAGCCAAGGGCGTTGACGCCGATTCCCGTGATGAAATCGAGATAGTTCTTGCCATCGGCGTCGATGAGGTAGCAGCCGCGGCCGCGCTCTACCATCAGGGTCCGTGGGCCGTAGGTGGGCAGAAGGTGGGTTTGTTCGAGTTCGCCGGTGAGCATATGTCTTGAGGGTACGGCCGATTTCGTTTGAACTCAAATACTATCGATTCGTGCCAGTGATACCTTAAGGGTATGATTGAATTGAGTCATCTGCGGTACTTTGTGGCCGTCGCGGAGGAGCTGCATTTCGGCCGTGCGGCTGCACGGTTGCACATGGCGCAGCCTCCGCTTACGCGGCAGATCAAATTATTAGAGGCGCGGTTGGAGTGCCAGCTGTTTGAACGGAACTCGCGCTCGACGCTGCTGACGCACGCGGGCGAGCAGTTGCTGTTGCGGGCGCGGGCGATTTTGGCTGACGCGGATCAAGTGTTTCAGTCTATTCGGACTTTGGGCCGCGGGGAGGGTGGCAGCCTTACCGTAGCCACTGCGCCATCGCTGATGTTGACGGGCCTTCCGCGGGTGATCCGGACTTTTCGGAAAAAGTATCCGGCGGTGGAATTCCGGTTGATTGAGATGGCTTCGAGTTCCATTTTGCAGGCGGTTCGCGGGGGCGGCGCTGATTTGGGATTTGTGCGTGGGATGGATAAAGACCGGGATATTCAGACGCATTTGCTATGGCATGAGCCGATGGTCGCGATTTTGCCGGCGGGGCATGCTGGCGCGACATTGGCTCAGTTGCGGGATGAGCCGTTTGTGTTTTTTCCGCGGCATCTTGGGCCGTCGTTTTACGACGAGGTGATGAAACGGTGCAGACGGGCGGGGTTTACGCCGAAGATTGCGCAGGAGGCGCGGCAGTGGTCTAGCATCGTTGGGTTGGTTAGTGCGGGGATGGGGGTTTCGATTGGGCCGGTGTCGGTGTCGGGGATGAATGCGCGGGCTGTTCAGTTTTTGCCGTTGAAGCAGGTGGAGACTACGGTGCGGGTGGTTGGGGGGGCGGTTTTGAATCCGCCGGGGGAGAAGTTCTTGGGGTTGACGCGGCGGGAGTTTGGTTTGGCGGGGGGGGGGTGAACCGCAAAGAGCAGTTGAAGTGGAGGCAATTTGAATTAGTAGGGCAGGCAAATTGCCTGCCCCACCCTTGAAAAAACCGCATTGTCGAGTTTTGGGTTGTCGATCAACCGCTTGGTTTACGGTGTGAACTGTTTGGTTCACGGCTTTGTGCGCATGTTGTTGAAAACCCATGTATGGACCGGTGGCCTGCGGCTTGCATTCATGTTGACGCCGGGAGGCTGATATGGAAAACAAGCAGAAGAGTTTCAGGCTGGATGGTTCCGATTCTGTTGTTGGCTTTGTGGTGGCTACCGCTTTCGTTGTTTTGGGGGTGGTGTTTTGGGCGCCTAAGCCCAACCTCGCTGCCGCTAAGGAGATGGTCTCTACGCAGAGTTCCACGGTTATGGAACGAGTGTTGAGCCGACCTTGTTCGGATTGTGGGCAGAGTGAAGCGGATACTTCTTGGTAAGTGAAGGGGGGCGAGTGCCACACGGCGCGCAGAATACCATTCCAATGTCGCTTGCATTGCATTGCTGAGGCGAACTTCCGACTTGGTGAGCGATTCATTGGGGCATTTCGGTGGAGGGCAATTGGGGTCA
>CAIRSA010000571.1 GCA_903881085.1 uncultured Acidobacteriia bacterium | reverse complement strand
GCTATCTTAATCATTTGGCATCGGTTGCATGCAACTTGCTCATCACCCGCCGGGTGACTCGCATTGAGCGCAGTCTCGCGTGGGGCAAACCTGGGACAGCCCGCCATTTTCCGGCAAAAATCGCCGGAAAACGGAGGCAGTCCCTGGTTTGCAGAGTCGTGCATTTCCGCAGGATTTACGGGCAACAGCTTTTTCCAGGTTGAACTACGCCCGCGAATTGGAGTTAGGCTGCCAGCACAGACGCGCGCTCAAACCTGGCCATATTAAGACTAGTTGGTCTTTTTATCCTTGCATTGTTTCCGGTTTCATGGTAAAAAATCCACGGGCGGTCCTTCAACGGTAATGGACCGCGTCAAGCGAGGAACCTACCATGAGAATCGCTTCGATCCTTCTCATTTCCACTTGCATTGCCTGGGCTGCGAGCGATGCGCCGGTCCGCAATGCCATATCGGTCGACAAGACCATTCTTACCAACGCCAGGACCGCCAACTGCGCCACGCCGCAGACAGTGACCAGCTTCACCGTCAACGATCCTGAGATCTGGTTGTACGCCTCCATCGGCAATGGACAGCGCGGCGATGTGTATCGCACGGACTGGATCAACCCCAGCGGACAGTTAGCCAGGACAGTAAATTTCAGCGGCTTGCCCGACTCCGGAGATTACTGTTTTAATGCACCTCTGGCGACCGCCACCCCTGGCTACGGCAATCCGGTCACACTGGTTGCCGGGACATGGAATGTACGCGGCTACTGGAACAATTCGCAGATCTTCAGCATCATGTTCACGGTGACCGCAGCGGGCGGCGGCGGAGCATCCGGCGGCTCGACAAATCCCGTGGCGTGGTGGAAGTTCGATGAGGGAAGCGGATCGAATGTCTCTGATTCGTCCGGTAATGGCAACATGGGGCTGACGGTTGGGGCAGCAACCTGGGGCACGGGCAAGGTTAGCAATGCGCTTACCTTTGACGGCGTGTCCAGTTATGTTGGCGGCACCAGCACGGGTACCGGCTTTCCCCTTGGCGCCTCCGCACGAACAATCTGCGCGTGGATCCGGACGCCAGGAACAGGCGCGGACGAAAGCATCCTCCATTACGGCACCGCAGGAAACTCGTCGCCCACCAACTTCCACCTGTTCGTTCAATCCGCGGGCGGAGTCGGCATAGGCAATGGTGGCGCAGGCATGGGCACGGTGGTCACCACGGCGAAGGTCAATGACAACAACTGGCACTTCGTGGCCGGCGTGTATGAAGGATCTTCCACGAATCTGGCGCGCGTCTATATCGATGGCGTGCAGCAGACCTCGGGGACGCTTACCAACACGCCGAATACGGGTGGCGGCTCGCTGTGGAGAATCGGGCGGTTCCTCGACCCGAACACTGGGCCTTCGTTCAAAGGCTCGATTGATGAGTTGAGGATGTATGATCGTGCTTTGAGCGCGGCGGAGATTCAGTCCCTCACCGGCGCATCGACTGCGCCACCGGCAACAGGCAAAGACGCCACGTTGACGCAAGGATGGGATGACTTTGGCCAACCGCTCACTTCCGGCAAGGTGACGTGGAGTTCTGCTCCAGCGGCGGCAGGCTCACTGACGTTCAATGCCTCGTTTGTACTTACCGGCGCGACACCCAATCACCTGTTCGCCGCGGGTGTGCACTTCTTTGAACCGAGCGGCACTTCGCAGCCGGATATCACGCAGTTCGGCGGCACCAATGTAGGTGCCGGGCGCAGTGCCCTAACGCGCGAAGGCGTTAACGGCATGTTGATTGGGGCGTGGGACTTCGGGCCGCTGCAAACGGACGCCGCGGGTAATGCACGAGCCGACTTCAGTTACACCGTGCCTGACCGTAGTTACTACATGCAGTTCACCGTGCGCATCGGCACATGCTCCCCAAGTGGAGGTTCCAATTGCATAGCGGCGTATCGCACCGGACAAAAGTACGGCACGAACTTCGAAGTTATTACTGGCAGTAGCGGATCCAGTGAGTCCAGCGGGTCCAGCGGCCCGGTTGCATGGTGGAAGTTTGACGAGACCAGCGGCACATCGGCCGCCGATGCGTCAGGCAATGGCAACACGGGGCTGGCCGTTGGGGCAGTAACATGGGGCACGGGCAAAGTGGGCAATGCGCTTGCCTTTGACGGCGTGTCCAGCTATGTTGGCGGCACCAGCACTGGTACCGGCTTTCCGCTTGGCAGCTCAGCCCGAACGATCTGCGCATGGATCCGGACACCTGGAACAGGATCGGACACAAGCATCCTACACTACGGCACAGCGGGGACCACTTCGCCGACCAACTTCCACCTGTTCGTTCAATCCACAGGCGGCGTCGGCATAGGCAATGGTGGTGCGGGCATGGGCACGGTGATCAGCACGGCGAAGGTAAACGACAATAACTGGCACTTCGTGGCCGGCGTGTATGAAGGCTCTTCCACGAATCTGGCGCGCGTGTATATTGACGGCGTGCAGCAGACCTCGGGGACGCTTGCCAACATGCCGAATACGGGCGGCGGCTCGCTGTGGAGAATCGGGCGGTTCCTGGACCCGAACACTGGGCCTTCGTTCAAAGGCTCGCTCGACGAGTTGCGGATGTATAATCGCGCGTTGAGCGCGGCGGAGATTCAGGCCCTCAGCGGCTCATCCACAGCGCCACCGGCAACAGGCAGAGACGCCACGTTGACGCAGGGATGGGATGACTTTGGCCAACCGCTCACCTCAGGCAAGGTGACGTGGAGTTCTGCTCCAGCGGCGGCAGGTTCACTGACGTTCAATGCCTCGTTCATACTCACCGGCGCTACGCCCAATCACCTGTTCGCCGCGGGTGTGCACTTCTTTGAACCGAGCGGCACTTCGCAGCCGGATATTACGCAGTTCGGCGGCACCAATGTAGGCGCCGGGCGCGGTGCCCTAACGCGTGAAGGCGTTAATGCAATGCTGATTGGCGCGTGGGACTTCGGGCCGCTGCAAACGGACGCCGCGGGTAATGCACGAGCCGACTTCAGTTACACCGTGCCTGACCGCACATACTACATGCAGTTCACCGTGCGCATTGGCACTTGTTCGCCAAGTGGAGGTTCGGGCTGCTCCGCGGCGTATCGCACCGGGCAGAAGTACGGCACAAACTTCGAAATTATCACCGGCAGTAGCGGATCCAGCGGGTCCAGCGGCCCGGTCGCATGGTGGAAGTTTGACGAGACCAGCGGCACATCGGCCGCCGATGCGTCAGGCAATGGCAACACAGGCACAACGAATGGCTCCACCCCGTGGGTCGCTGGGAAAGTGGGAGGCGCTATCAGCATTGACGGCAGGTCCAGTTATGTGGAGGGCGCCAACGCGGGCAGGAGCTTCCCGGTTGGCAACGCCTCGCGCACCATCACAGCATGGATCAAGAACGGCGGGTCCGGTTCCGACCAGGGCATTCTCCAATACGGGACTGGTGTCAATTCGACGCCCTCGAACTTCCACCTGCTGGTGAGGGCGGGCGGTGCGGTGGCGGTGGGCAACGGAGGCTCAGGCATGGGGCTGATTGTTACCACGCCGACGAGTTCACTGCATGTCGACGACAACGCGTGGCATCACGTGGCGGGCGTCTATGAGGGCGCTTCCACTAACATGGCACGAGTCTACATTGATGGCGTGCAGCAGGCATCCGGCACACTGGCCAATGTCCCCAACACGGGTACCGGTTCATCATGGCGCATAGGGCGTTTCCTGTCGCCCGACTCGCAGCCCTCGTTCAATGGGGCCATTGATGAGTTGCGGCTATACGACCGCGCACTAAGTGCGGCGGAGATTCAGGCGCTCTATTCGCAGGACGCCGGTTCGAGCGGAGGGGGAGGGACAGGGCCGACGGGGTGCGCATATGACTTTCCTGCCACATCGTCGGTCCCTGGCGGCGGTTACAATTCACTGCTCTTCCGCGTGACCACGGCCCCCACGTGCACGTGGACTGCGCGCAGCGATTCGTGGATCACTCTGACCGCGCCGTTTACCGGAGCTGCGACGCAGGGTTCGGGCGGCGTGGCGGTTTCCATCGGCCCGAGCACTGTGAAGCGGAGCGGCATTATCACCATCTCCTGGCCGGCGGATAAGCCCACGGGCTCAGCAATCCACACCGTATCGCAGGATGCGGCGGTGCCATGCACATACTCACTGACGCCCACTTCGGCCTCACTTCCAGCCGAAGGCGGAACGGGCAGTTTCAACGTCAAGACCGATTCTTCGTGCTCGTGGACCCCGGTAAGATCCGATACATGGATCACCATCTCATCGCCCGCGGGAAGCACGAACGGCACGGCTAATGTAAACTTCACGGTCGATGCAAACAGAGTCACCAGTTCGCGGACCGGCTCCATCAAGGCCGGCGACCAGACGTTCAACATCAGCCAGGCGGCCGCGACGCCCAGCGGTCCAAATGTATCAACGGGAGGAATCGTGAATGCCGCCAGCAACGCGCCGGGCACGGGGGCGAACGGAGGCGTGGCGCAAGGCTCGTACATTTCCATCTATGGATCTAAGCTCGGCCCTGACGTTTGGGTGAGTGCGCCGTCCGGCGGTTCGCTCAACACAAGTCTCGGCGGCGTGAGCGTGAAAATCACGAATGGGTCGACGGTTTCGAATGTACTGCCAACTTTCGTGGCAGCTTCGCAGATCAATGCCATTGTGCCTTCCGATGCACCGCTGGGTGACGGCCAACTTACTGTGACTTACAACGGAGTTACTTCGCCGCCGGCGGCAATTAAGATCGTTAAGTACGCGTTCGGCGGGTTTACGATGGGCAGCACCTCCACCGATGGTATCATCCAAAACGTCCCGCCTGGCTCGCGCGAGGACCAGCGTCCGCTCAACAGCCACGGCTCGCCGGCAATTCCAGGAACGTATTGGGCCATCGTGTGGGGGACCGGTTTGGGCGCGAACATGCAAAATGGCCGGATGCTGCCTGACAATCAGCCCCCGCCTTACAACCCGATGACGCTGCCTATCACGGTGACCGTTGGCGGCAAGAACGCATCGGTGCAGTTCAGCGGGCGTGCACCAGGCTTTGGCGGTGTGGACAACGTGTACTTCGTGGTGCCTGCGGATGCGCCCACGGGGTGTAACATCCCGGTGGTAGTAACTGTGGGCGGCGTGGTGAGTAACACAGTTACGATGGCCATCGACGCGAAGGGCGCGGCTTGCACGGATCCGGGCAATCCTTTCTCCATCATCATGCAGCCAAACTACTCGAAGATCGGAGTAGTGACGCTGTTCAAGTCGACGATTTCGGCGGATCTGTTTGGCAGTCCATTCAGCGCAACGATGGATAGGGCCATGGCTTCGTTCGTCCAGGTGAAGCCAGGCACACCTGCCAGTCCGGTGACTAACCTGCCGGCGCTGGGCTCTTGCACGAGTTTGTCGCTCGATTCATTGCTTGGTGGCAGCGGCGACTTGACCGGCGCCGGGGCGGGACTGGCGGGAATGCTGGTTGGCAATTCCGGCGGGACCTATCTGGACGCGGGTAAGACGCTTTCGCTATACAAGGGGAAGAAACCCGCTACGGGTGCAGACACGCGGCAGAAGATCCCGATGGCGCATGATCCGGACACGCCGAAGGATCTGAGTTACTCGGTTTCGGGTGGCTTTGGGCAACCGGTTTCCTCGTTCCTGGCCGCTGACACCTATCAACTGACTAACGATGTGGCGGGGAAGGACATCGGACTGTTTTCGGTGCAGTTCGACACACCCGCGTTTGACTTCAGCACGAATCTGGACAGCGTGAAGAGCATCAACCGCTCTGCCCCGTATACGATCACGTGGACTGGCGGGAGTGCGAGCCAGCAGGCGGTGCTGATTGCCGGTGGCAATTCGGATCCCGTGACGAAGAAGGCGGTGGGGTTTGAATGCCTGGTGCCGCTGGCGGCGGGGAGTTTCACGGTGCCAGTCGCGTCGTTAACGACGGTGCCGGCTTCGCCCGCGAACAAGCCCGATACGGTGGATGGGTTGCTGATTGTGGGGGCGATTCCATATGGGGCGTTCCCGACGTTCAGCGGGCCGGGGCTGGATATGGCGTTTGTGACTTACGGCAAACTGGTGTTGCGGACGACGCGGTTTCAGTGAGGGGGGAGGATGAGAGCCAGGAAGACCTGGGCGCAGAAGATGGATAATCCCAACCTGCCGAAGGTGGTGGAGATACCGCCAAAGATGCAAAAACGGTTGGGCAGCGGCACCCTGCTGTTGCCTAGCCCGCGCGAGGTGGACGCCGTGATTCGGAGCGTTTGCGAGGGGAGCGTGATTACCGTTTCACGGATCCGCGAGAAATTGGCGCTAAAGCATGGGGCGGACGCCACCTGCCCGCTGGTGACCGGCATCTTTGTGTGGATCGCGGCGGAGGCGGCCGAGGAGGCCGCCGCCGCGGGCAAGACGAAGATCACTCCTTACTGGCGAGTGGTCAAGGATGATGGCTCGCTGAATCCGAAGTTTCCGGGCGGGGTGGAACGGCAGGCGGAGCGTCTGCGCGATGAGGGGCACCGGATTGTGGTGGGCAAGGGGAAGAAGCCGCCGCGGGTGGCGGTTGTAGAGGCGATGGAGATGGCGTAACGACGTCGTCATTACACTTCGTTAAAATGAGGGTTGAGCCTGATCGAGATGCCCTTGAAGAAACAAACGAAGCGCGAAGCGTTAAACCTGCGGATTCAGCCGGACCTACGTGGCTTGATAGACAGGGCGGCGGAGGCCTCGGGCAAGAACCGGACTGATTTTGTGCTTGACGCGGCGCGGGCCGCCGCGCAGGAGGCGCTGATGGATCGCACTTCCGTTACGGTTTCGCCTGCGGCATACGCCAAGTTCGTGGCGCTGCTGGATGCGCCGCCGAAGCCCAATGCGCGACTGGTGCGATCGTTGCGGACGCCACCGCCATGGCAGGAATAGCGGGCCTTTCAGCGCCTGTGCCGCTGAGCGAGCAGCACGAGGCGGTGGACTTCCGTTGTGGAGAGCCTGCATTGGATGAATGGCTGATACGGCGCGCAAAGGCCAACCAGATAAGTGGCGCCTCGCGGACTTACGTCGTGTGCAGCAAGCAGAAAGTGGTGGGTTATTACGCTGTAACGTCTGGCTCCATTGGGCCGGATGCTGTACCGGGTAAAGTCCGAAGGAAGATGCCGAATCCGATCCCGGTGGCTGTGCTGGCGCGCCTGGCGGTGGATTTGGAGTGGCATAGCAAGGGCTTGGGGCGGGCCTTGTTTCGCGATGCGGCCATGCGTGTTTCGAACGCGGCGGATGCGATTGGGATTCGCGGGATTGTTGTCCACGCCATTTCAGAAGAGGCGAAGCGGTTTTATTTGGGGTTGGGGTTTACGGTGAGCCCTGCCGATGCGATGACGTTGGTGGTTACGCTGGCCGATGCCCGGGCGGCTTTGGGTTAGGTTCTCCCTCCGGATCGCCGAGTTCCGTATGGCATCATGGAGTGATGGCAGTGGAGATCAAGACGACCGAAGTAATTCCCGATGACGAGTTGTGGCTGCACACGCCGGAGGCGAAGGAGGCGTTGGATCGTGCTTTGGATTGGTCGGCCTGGAACTCTCGCGCGGAGACTGACTTGAATCAGGTTGGCCGGATGTTGAGCCGTTAGCGGGGAGTTTTTGTTAGTGGGCATTGCGGGGTGGGGGCAATTGGGGTCAGACAGCCCATTTTCGGCATCCACCTTCGCTAAAGCTATGGCGGACAAGAAGACTGCCGAAAAAAGGTGTCTGACCCCAAATGCGCGGC
>CAIRSA010000570.1 GCA_903881085.1 uncultured Acidobacteriia bacterium | reverse complement strand
AATGCAGAAGATCGCTGTATCAAACCCAGTCCAACAGCCTTTTTTAAAAAGCTGTTGCCCGCAATGCGAGTCTCCCGGCAGGTGACGAGCACGTTGCATGCAACCGATGCCAAATGTTGGAGATACCTTTTCCAGAGGAGTTCAACTGCTCTTTCCCGCATAACTTCTACCAGATGTGGAAGTAGCCGTTGTGCTCTTCGATGTCCACGTCCATCTCGAATAACCCCGAAAGCGCCTTCGCCGTCAGCACTTCGCGCTTCGGTCCATCAGCAACAATGCGGCCTTTTTGCAGCATGATCACGCGTTCGATCTCCGGAATAATATCGGGCAGATGATGCGTCACCAGCAGAATGGTCGTGCCGGCCTTGGCAACCTTGCGCATAAACTCGCGCAGTTCATGCATCGCCTTGAAGTCCAGGCTCGTCGTCGGCTCATCCAGCACCAACGCCTTCGGATCGTTGATCAATGCCCGCGCGATCACCACGCGCCGCGCTTCGCCCGACGACATCTGTGTCACCTGCCGGTCACCCAAGTGCTGGATTTCGAGCATCTTCATCACTTCCTCGGCCTTGGTGCGCATGTACGGCTGCACCTCGTAGTAAGGCCACAAGCCCACGCTGCCGAAGAAGCCGCTCAGCACAATCTCGCGCCCCGTGAAATCGAACTCGCGCGTCACGGCCGACATCAGGTCGTTCGTAACAATGCCCATCATCGCGCGCATCTCAAACACGTTCCACACATCCTTGCCAAGCATGCGCAGGCTCGCGTCGTCGCGCAGCAGCGGATAACATTCGCGCGTGAAGGTCTTGATTAACGTCGATTTGCCCGATCCGTTCGGGCCCAAAATGGCCACGTGTTCGCCCACGCCGATCGACAGCGAAATCGACTCCAGCGCGATGTACTCATCGCGGCACACCGTGATATTGCGGTACTCAATTAATGGCGGATTGTTCATGAGGTTGTAGGTTCAGTTCCAGGCGCCTTGCAGTGTGAAAGCGGCCCAATAATAAGGTTGAGCCCATCGGGCATCGGAACGCAACTTTTGTTGTGCGATTTGTAGCGCCACGGCAGGCGTCACTTTTGATTGAAACAACGCCGTATAGAAATGTTTCATCAATTCGGCCGACGCACGGTCGTCCACTTTCCACAAAGTCGCCAGCACGCGCGGCGCGCCGGCATAGAAAAAGCCCCGCGTCAAAGCCAGCAGCCCTTCGCCGCGAATCTGTTGTCCGAGCGCCGTCTCGCACGAACTCAGCACCACCAGCGAGGCGCCCAGCTGTAGCTTATATACCTCCGCCATGCGCAAGCGCGAATCGTTCGCCAGCACGATGCCCGACTGTTCCGGCCGCCGGTTGTCGATCACCGTGTGCGCCGCAATGTGCAGTACCGATGCCCGCGCGTCCGTAAGGAACTTCCGGTCCGCGCCCGCGCCCGTCGCGACCGATACTTTGCCCGCCGGTGCCAGCGACTGGATCGTCCGCGCCTCCTCAGCTGCAAATGGCAGTCTCGCAAATGCGCCTCTCGAAGCTGGATCTGCCACCACCGCCACGCGATCCAAGCGAAACGCCCCACCCTGCACAGCCATCGCGACCGCGGCCGACGGCTCGTACACCAATTCGGCCTTCGTCAAAATTGCGAATGGCAGATAGTGCAGCGCGCCATCAGGCACAATCAGCATACGCTTGCCGCGCGTGGCTACCGCGATAGGCGCTAGCAGCATCGCGCGCAGCGCCGCTGACTCGTGCGTTACTTGCGCATCAGCCGCTGCGATTCGCTCACGCCGCTGCGCCAAAGTCTCGCCTTTCGCAGTCACGTTGCGCGCACCTAACTGCTCATAAAACCGGGCGGCCGCCGGCTCAATCTTTGCGCGCGCGGGCAACTGTGCGGCCACAATCGAGTCTTTCGAAACCGCCCAAACGTAGCTCCGCTCCTCGCCCAGATAATATTCCACCAGCACCGTGCCGCCATCGAGCGCCAGATCCTTTGGCTCCATCTTCGGCTGCACGCCCAAGCCTGAAAGTTGATCGAGCATCGCCCGCGCCTTGGCCCGCTCGCTCGTCTCAAACGCCTGGCGATGCTGGCCCGCGGCTGTCAGCAATCCAATCGTGAATTCGTACAACTCACTGCGCGCGCCCAGAAAGTGCGCGCGCAGATCGGGGTTCTTAAGCTTCGCGCGATCAGATTCAATCATCGACATCGCTTCGCGCGCCTGCTCCAACGATCCGTTCAGCCGCGCCAGCGATGCGCGCGTAACGGCTTCGCCCGCGTGGTCCGCAGTCTCCCGCCGGATGCGCAACGCGTCCGCCAACAGTTCCGCGGCCTCTGTTTTGCTGCCCGTTTTGCGCTCCAACTCGCCCATCGCTTGCAGTGAATAACCTTCACCCGCGCGGTCTTTCAGCTCGCGCTTCAAGGCGAGTGAGCGCTGCATGTACTCGCGCGCCAGATTGCGTTTGCCATCCGCCGCGTAAGCATCGCCCATGTTCTGCAGCACGTACGCCAAATCCGCATTGCTATTGAGTCCAGCGAATATTGCCTCGCTTTGCTTGAAGTAAACCAGCGCCTGTCGCGGTGACGGCGAGGCTAGGCCCATATTGTTCAGCACGCGCCCTTCGCCGGCCTTCTGTTTCAAGGTGCGATAGAGCGGCAAGGCCTGTGCATAGTATTCGGAAGCCTTCGAAGCATCGCCGATCGCCCAATGCACCAGGCCGGTGTTCATCACCACATTCGCTTCCATCGCCTGCTGCTTCAGCTCGCGCGCAAGCGCAAGCGCACGTGCGTAGATATCGAGCGCCTGCTGATAATCGCCGGCCGAATAGTGCACGTTCGCGATGCCGTTCAACGTGTACAACACGCCAAGCTGATCCTTATCCGCTTCGCGAATGTCCAGCGCGGCTTTGAAGGCGGTGAGCGACTTTTCCGTTTGGCCCAAGCGCCAATACGCGTTCCCGATGTTGTTCAGCGCAAGGCCCTGTCCAAACCGGTCGCCCAGTTCGCGGCGGATCAGCAGCGACGCTTCGAAGTTTTCGAGCGCAGCGGGCCAACGTTCGAGAGCGGTGTTCACCTGACCTAACCCATACAGCGTGAACGCTTCGCCCCGCCGGTCTTTTAGTTCGCGATAGATCGGCAGCGCCTGTTCGAAACTTGCCAGCGCCTTTGCAGGTTGGCCCGCGCGGTCGAAGGTCTGGCCCTGCGACGCCAATGTTTTCGCCTCGGCCGCGCGGTCAAGCTCCTTCTGCGGCTGGCCCCATGCGGCGAGCATCCAAACGATATGCAAGAAAATGAATCCGCGAGGTGGCAACTATCGTATTCTAACGAAGAAACCTCATGATCAAGAAACTTATCCTCATCTCAGTGGCATTCGTGTTGGGCCTGGTGGTACTGGCCGTTGCCTTCCTCGGCCTGCGCGGCCCCACGATCGCGACCCCATCGTCCATCGCTGTAGAGATGAGCCCGAAGAATCTCGAGCGCGGTAAGTATCTGTATGAGAACCTCATGCACTGCGATGGCTGCCACGGCCAGAACGATTACACGCGGTTTGCATCGCCGGTTCTGCCAGGCCGAAGCGGCGCAGGACAAGTATTTCCAAAGGAAATGGGATTGCCGGGAACCATCGTGGCCTCCAACATCACACCCGACTCTGACACCGGCCTTGGCAGGTGGACCGACGGCGAGAAGCTTCGCGCCGTTCGCGAAGGTATCTCGAAAGATGGCCGGCCTCTGTTTCCCATGATGCCGTACACCTACTACCGCAAGATGACGGACGACGATGCGTATGCGCTGGTGGCTTACATGAATTCCTTGCCTGCGGTCAGGAACGGGCTGCCGAAGACCTCGATCGACTTTCCCGTCTCTCTGATGATCAAAGGTGTGCCGCAGCCGGTTGTACCCGTAAAGGACATAGACCGCAGGAACACGGTGAAATATGGCGAATATCTCGTTACACTCGGAGGCTGCGTCGAATGCCATACGCCGCAAGTACGCGGCCGGCTGGTTGCGGACAAGCACTTCAGCGGTGGGCGAATGTTCAACGTGGGCTTTGCGCGGGTGGTCAGCGCAAACATCACCAGGAACGATGAATCGGGCATAGGCAGATGGACCGAGACGCAGTTCATCGAGAAGTTCGCCCAGTACCGCGGCTATGCCGAGAAGGGATCGCCGAAGGTTTCAAATGACGACTTCACGCTGATGGCGTGGGTGAACTACGCGCGCCTGCCGGATGAAGACTTGCGAGCGATCTATAATTACCTGCGCACGCAGCCGGCGATTTACAACGCCGTCGACTCGCATCCGGACAAACCGGCGAAGCGATAGCGGAAGCTGTTGCGGGCCAGGCCTTCTAGCTCGGCGTTGGAAAACCCGAAGTGACTGGCGGCCAGCCGGTACTCATCTGTGAGCGTGGTGTGGAACATGGCCGGATCATCGGAGTTGAGAATGATGGGCACGCCTGCATCGTAGAGCTTTCGCACCGGATGTGCGTCGAGCGAGGCGATGGCGCCAGTGGCGATGTTGCTGGTGATGGAAATTTCCAGCGGAATGTCGTTATCGCGCAGATGACGCAGCAACGCCGGATCTTCAATGGCGCGGATGCCGTGACCGATGCGTTCGGCGCCCTGTTCAAGCACGTCCCAAACATTTTGTGCGTTCGATACTTCGCCGGCATGAGGCGCTATATGCAGGCCGGCTTTTTTCGCAAATGCGAAGACATGCGCAAAGTCGCGCGCCGGCACGCGGGCTTCATCGCCGCCGATGCCGAAGCCGGCAACGCCATCGCGCACGAATTCAGCCGCGAATTCGGCCACCTGCATCGCCGCTTCGGGACCGAACTGACGCACGGCATCGAAGATCCAATTCACCTCAACCGGGGATTCCGCGGCGGCTATACGAACGGCTTCGTAGATCGCAGGCAGGCTTTGGGAGCGCCACAACACGACACCAGCCGAAAGGTTCAGTTCGGCGTAGCGGACATTTTGAGCGGCGAGCTTTTCGAGCAAGCGCCGGGTGATGAGCGCGTAATCCTGCGGAGTGCGCAGCAGACCCGTCACCCATTTATAGGCTTGCAGAAAGCCGAGGAAGTCCGTGTATTGGTAGCGCGCACGCATTTCTTCAATCGTAGAATCCGCCACAAGCTCAACCAAAGTCTCGGGATCAACGGAGCCTTCGAGGTGCAGGTGCAACTCGGCTTTTTCCAGGTTCAGAAAGTAATCAGTCACTATTGACATAATAAAGGGACATGACACCCGAAGAGATATTGGCCATCGTTGGCGGATACCACGGAGATGCCTTCCGTGTGCTTGGTCCCCACCAGGTAGAAGATGGTTGGGAAGTGCGCGCATTCTTTCCGAAGGCCACGTCGGCCGCGGTTGTGGCTGATGGCATTGAAACGGCGATGGAGAAAGTCGACGACGGCGGCTTCTTCATTGCGCAGTTGCCGGAGGCCCCGGGGGACTACAGGATTGCGGTCACTACAGGCGATGCGACAGTGGAGATTGAAGATCCCTATCGCTTTGCGACTGTCATAGACGCGGACCTGTTGCGCCAGCACAGCGATGGCGTGAATTTTGCGAGCTACGAATTTCTAGGCTCGCGGCTCTGTTCTCACGAAGGCGTGGCGGGCGCACTATTTGCAGTGTGGGCGCCGAACGCACTGATCGTCACGCTGATGGGCAGCTTCAACCACTGGTGCGACCGGCAGCATCCGATGCGATTGCGCGAAGGCGGAGTTTGGGAATTGTTTCTTCCGGGCGTGAACGACGGCGACACGTACAAGTACAGCATCCGTTCTAAGTTCGCCGGCTACCACCAGCAGCATGCGGATCCTTATGGGCTGGCCTATGAGCTGCCGCCGAAATCGGCATCGGTTGTCACCAGCATCGATGGCTACGAATGGGCCGATCAGGAATGGATGGACACGCGGGCGAAGAAGGATTACCTGAAAGAGCCCGTCTCTATTTACGAAGTCCATCTGGAGAGCTGGCTGCGCGGACCGAATAACGAATGGACGACCTATCGCGAACTGGCGGTGAAGCTGGTTGAGTATGCGAAGCGCATGGGCTATACGCACATCGAACTGCTGCCTCCGGCCGAGCATCCGTTTGCGGGGTCGTGGGGTTATCAGGTGATTGGCTACTTTGCGCCGACATCGCGTTTTGGAACGCCGCGCGACTTCATGTATTTTGTCGACCAGTGCCACCGCAACGGCATCGGCGTAATCATCGATTGGGTACCGGCGCACTTCCCGAAAGACGCGCACGGCCTGGCGTACTTCGATGGCACGGCGCTATATGAACACGCCGATCCGCGCAAGGGCGAGCATCGCGACTGGGGCACGCTGATCTTCAACTTCGGGCGCAACGAAGTCTTAAGTTTTCTGATTTCGAACGCACTGTTCTGGTTGAAGAAGTATCATATCGACGGCCTGCGCGTGGACGCTGTCGCGAGCATGTTGTATCTGGATTATTCGCGGCAGCCGGGCGATTGGGAACCGAATCAGTTTGGCGGGCGCGAGAATCTGGAAGCGATCCGTTTCCTGCGTTTGTTCAATGAACAGGCGCATCTAATTCCGGGTGTGATGACGATTGCGGAAGAGTCGACGTCGTTTCCAGGTGTTTCCAAACCCACGTATTTGAGCGGGCTTGGATTTACGATGAAATGGAACATGGGCTGGATGCACGACATGCTGGACTACTTTTCCAAGGAGCCGGTGTATCGCAAGTTCCACCACAATGACATCACCTTCAGCCTGCTATATGCCTTCAGCGAAAATTTCGTCCTGCCGATTTCCCATGACGAAGTGGTGCACTTGAAACACTCGTTACTGAATAAGATGCCGGGCGATGAGTGGCAGAAGTTTGCGAACGTCCGCGCTTTCCTCGGTTTCATGTATGGGCATCCGGGCAAGAAGCTTTTGTTCATGGGATCGGAGATCGGACAGCCATGGGAATGGAATCACGACGCGAGTGTGCCGTTCGAACTTCTGGAGCATGATTATCATCGCAAGTTGCAATGTTACGTAAAAGACTTGAATCTATTTTATTTATCGCACCCGGCGATGTATGAAGTGGACACCAGTTACGAAGGCTTCGATTGGGTGGACTTCCGCGACTCCGAGGCGAGCGTCATTTCGTTCCTGCGATATTCGGCGGAGCGGAAGTCGTTTCTGTTGTTCGTGTGCAACTTCACGCCGGTGGTACGAACCAACTACCGCATCGGAGTGCCGCAGGCGGGAGTCTACCGTGAGGCTTTGAATTCCGATTCGTATTATTACGGCGGCGGCAATGTGGTGAATTCCGGCGACCTTCATAGCGAGCCGATTGCCGCGCATGGGAGGAGCCAGAGTTTGCTACTTACACTGCCGCCTCTTGCAGTGATAGTATTTCAGTGCACTGCATGAAGAAGATTCGTGTTCCTGAAAATCTAACTACCCAGGCCTACCGCCGGATTCGGGAATTCATACTTGAGGGCGGGATGGATGACCGCGAACGGTTGACCGAAGAGTTTCTGGCGAGCCAGCTGGGAATTAGTAAGTCACCGATTCGGGAAGCACTGACTCGTTTGGAGACAGAAGGACTTCTGCGGATTGAGCCCCGCCGTGGAGCGTATCTGCGAAAGTACACGGCGAAAGAGGCGGAAGATCTGTATGATCTGCGTGAGGCGCTGGAGTCGCATGCGATCCGGACCGCGCGCATAACTCCGCGCGTTGTGCAGGGGTTGCGGGCGCATCTGGAAAAGATGACTGCGCATTATTCTTCGAGCGACAAGATTCCGTGGATTGAGGAAGACGCGGCGTTTCATAATGCGATTGCACAGGCCACGGGGAACCAGTTGCTGGTGCACGCGCTGGAGAATTTGCAGCATCAGCTGTGGTTGTTCCGGCGGAAGATTTACGATTTATCGAGCAGCAATGCCTTGGTTGCGCATGAGGAGATCGTGAATTGCCTTGAGCGCGATGACCGGGCCCGGGCCGATGAGATTATGCGGGAGCACATTTCCATTAGTTGCCGGGCGCTGGTTGAGGTGATGGATGCGCAGACGAAGCATGTGGCTTAGTTCGTGATTCGGGCCGATTGCCAATCAGGCTTCAACAAGGCTTCGGAGGGCAACTCGCGTGGGACACGTACCTGTCCCCGCTGGAAAGTCGGGCGCCCCACTCGCGCATGGGCCTTTGTTGTTTCGTCAACTAACGGCCAAGGGTCAGTTGACCAAATATAGTCGATGTAATCATGTGGTTGCCGCTCAAGACAGCTTAAACTGTTTTGCAAAAAAAAAAGTGATCACGGAGACCGATGCCGTTACCGTGGCTCCCCAAGCTAAGTCGACAGCAGTCACGATGACTGGCCAGTCTTTCAATGTGGCTAGATTCGACAGGTCGTACGTGGCGTAGCAAATCAATCCAAAAAGCGCTCCGCTGATCAGTGCGCGAGGCCACGAAGCACTCTGCACCGCAGGCTCAATCACAAACAGGACCAAACCAACGACGAAGAGGAGATAAAAAGCGATTGCAGCCGGCCAGATGATGTCCGGCCGCATGAGAAAGCCAAGATGCTTCTTGTAAAAGGTTTTCGCGACCAAGCCCAGCCAGACCATATCAATCACGAAAAAGACGGGTAACGCGACGAAATAGAGTTTGAGAAACATCGTTATCCACACACCTGCTGGCTGTGCCTCTGTGCGCAAGACCCCAAACGGCGCCGCAGTTCGATACGCGCCCGGCCCAGGCGGGATTTCAGGGCCGAAGCCGAAATTCCGAGACTCATCGCCGCTTCCACGGTGGAAAGTTCCTTCACATCCCGCATGATCAAAGCAAGGCGAAGCTTTGCGGGCAGCATGCCGATTTCCCGCGACAAGACAACGGCCAGGCTTTTACCGCATGCGCGGTCTTCGGCGTTCGCGCCATGGTCGGCGAGATCAAGCGGGCGCACCTTGCCATGGGAATCCGTTGCGCTCTCAATAGAAACGAGCTTTGAGCGCCGGACCCCACGCAGGTGCATGAGGCATTGATTCACCACAATGCGGGACATCCAAGTGGAGAAAAGAGATTCCCCCTGAAATTGGTGGATATGCCGCCACGCTTTGAAATAAGCGTTCTGTACCTCCTCTTCCGCCAAATGATGATTTCTCAGCATGGAAGTCGCGAGACGGAGGGATGCCCCTGCTGTGCGCTGCATCAATTCGTCAAACGCACTGGGGTCGGCTTGCTGGGCTCTCGATACCAACTCAGCTTGGTCAGTGGATGTCCACGGCCTTAGGTTCATCATGAATGCTGCATTCCTTTTTTAGCGGCCAGTGTGCTTGAAGAGCATCGATATGCCGCGAACTAGTCAAAGCAATTGAAGGGCCGTGGATCGGGCTGCGCAACATTCGAATCGATCCCACGTGCTTCGATGTCATGTGCGGCAAATGCTTACCGCTCCGGCCAGTTCGATGCGGGGTCGTCGGCGAACTATCCGGCCTCAAGCGAAGGTAGGGATCACATAAGTAATCTTTTCGCAACGGTATTCGGCGAACTACCTGCCAGTCCTCGCTTGGGTAGGACTGCTGGTGTCCGGTCTATTAGGGCATCCGGCCAATTCGTCTGTTTCTTGGCTGGCAGGTTTAACCTAACTCAACCTTCTTGGCCGAAGTTGATCCGGCCCAGAAAATGGATGTCTGATCCAGCCGATGCTTCGATCCATATATGGTCAATTTTAGAGATTGGCCACTTGGTTTCGCTTATCGCCGTTGATTCTATTTCTTCTCACCTCAAGCGCTTCACCGCTATGGAGAGGGGGGACCTTCGTCTCCCCCTTGACAAACCCCTATCATCCTGGAAAAAGCAGTTGGATGGGCTTCAGCCAATTCGCACGACGCCGCGCATTTGGGGTCTGACACCTTTTT
>CAIRSA010000569.1 GCA_903881085.1 uncultured Acidobacteriia bacterium | reverse complement strand
GAAAAAAGGTGTCAGACCCCAAATGCGACGCGTCGTTCTAGTCAATGTAAGCGACATTGGAGTGAGACTCTGCGCCACGTCGATGGCTGCAACGTTATTCTTGTGCGGCTTCTTAGGGAACCGCGACGAGCTTTGAAGTGGTCGCTAAAAATTAACAAGTGCGATCAATGCCAGCGCAGAATCTGCCACAGACTGACGTGATCGTCCGTCCAGCGAATGCTCAGCCGTGGCTTGTTTGACGCCGGCCTGTCCGCGGAACGGGCGGTTAGCAGCATCCACGATGCTTCGCTGGTGCCTTGAGCCGCGTCTTCCTGTGAGTCCACGCGAAGCGCCTGCATGCCCAACTCCTCTGCCAAACCCAGTACGACGGGGCCGAGGTCCAGCGACTGGTTCGAAATGTGAATGGCTAGTGTGCCCTCAGGCTTCAAATGCCGGCGGTAAGTAGCAGCGCATTCCACCGTCAACAGATGCGTAGGAATGGCATCGCTTGAAAACGCATCCACGGCGATAAGGTCAAACGCCGTGCTTTCGGGCTCCTGCGAGAGCCTGATGCGCCCGTCGCCTTCCACTACTTGAATCTTGGCGGCCGAATCGCGCTGGAAGGAGAAATAGTTGTGCGATAGACGGATCACATCGGGATTGATCTCGTAAAAACGAATCACGTCGCCGGGCCGTCCATAAGCAGCCAGCGTGCCTGCGCCAAGACCGATCACGCCGACGCTGGCCGCCGCGGGAAGCTTCTTCATGGACAGTCCGATGCCGCTCGCCGGGCCATAGTAAGATGTCGGCCACGCCCGCTTGGCTTGCTCCAGAAATTGATAGCCGTGAGTAATCCGGCCATGCCGCATTTCGCGTTGCGGGCCGGCGACAGTCGAGCGTTCGCGGAATCGCAGGATGCCATAAAAATTCCGGAACGAGCTGGTGGTGATTGGTTCGTCCAATCCTGGCAGAAAGAAAAGCGGTACAATTGCCGCCAGCGCCAGTCCCGTGGCGGGTGCGAAGCGGCGATGAACTGGTATGTTCGCGTCGTTCCAGGTCCCGCCTCGCACCCACTCCGCCAGAATCAGCAGGCAGCAGAATGTAAGACCCAAGGGGAACTCCAGATAGCTGGTGAACAGAGCCGGTGCACCCAGGGCAACGACGGTCCCACCCAAAGCCCCACCCGCGGCAATGGCCAGATAGAAGTAGGTAAGATGGCTTGGATCCGGCCGCGAAAGCGTCAGTTCGCCGTGGCATGCCATGGCACAGACAAACAGCGTCAGCGAATAGACCGCGATCTGGACGGCGATAGGCAGCACCAGTCCCACCGCCGAAACCGCACAGGCCGCAGGAACCGCGACGCTGAGCAGCCGGGCATAGAGCGACCGGTTGTACCAGCGGCTGGAATCGAAGGCGAGAATAAATGTCAGCAGATAGATCGCCAACGGTAACACCCACAAGAACGGGATCGATGCTACTTCCTGGCACATCTGGTTGGTAATGGCGAGCAGGACAATGGAACCGGCCGCGGCCAACGCCACCCACCACAGCAGGGACGTCCAGTTTTCCAGGGGTGCGCTTTGCTGCGCACAGGCCGCCGAGGACCGGTGGCTCCATGCACACCACGCACAGCATGCAACATACGCGGCGTATCCTGCCGACCAAAGCAGCCGCTGTTGGGTCAGGCTCAGCAGCGGTTCCAAAACGAAAGGGTAGGCAGCCAGTGCCAGCATGGATGCGATATTCGAAAGCGAGTAAAGACGGTATGGTGACCGGTCGCTAAACTGTTCGCGAAACCAGGTCTGCACCAGCGGGCCGGTGGATGCCAACACGAGATAAGGAAGTCCCGCCGATGAGGCCAGCAACGCCAGCACGGCCCATTCCGGGGCCATTTCACGCGGCAAATTGCGAACGGCAAGGGGCAGGAAGACGAGCGACAAGATCAATACAGCGATGTGGTAAAGGGCGGCGGTTCGTCCATTGCAAATTCTTCCCAGTATGTGGGCAAACGTGTAGCCGCCCAGCAGCCCGATCTGAAAGAAGAGCATGCACACCGTCCAAACCGCCGGACCGCCGCCGAATAAAGGGAGCAACGTACGGCCAAGTACCGGCTGCACAGCGAATAGCAGAAAGGCGCCAAGGAAGATGGTGAAGCCGTAGGGAGAGGTGCGCGTCAACCATTCATTATGCCAGAATCATGTGCCTTGTGATTTCCACCAGATATTTCTGGACAGTGTGCGAATTAAAGTAGTACCGTGATCCCGCCGATAGACTCAGCGGGTCCGTATTATGTCGATTCCTGTTAAACGAGAAACTCCTGTTCAGAAGCCAGCTGCTGTTGGGGATGCTGCCCGTGTACGCGAACAGATGCGCAAAATTCGCGAGCGGATGATGAAGGTACAGCACCGCAATGACCCTTCATCCGAAGAAGAAGCTGCCTCGCCCACTGGCCGCCCCGTCATGAAGAACGGCGACGAGGAGGTAGTGGAAGCGCCGGCGATCATGAAGCTTTCGAACGCCCTTTCCACTCACCTTACACCGGAACAACAGGCGACCCGTAACGGACCGAAGATCCGCGGTTTGTATCCGCCCGTGCCACAATCTCTTGAGGATACGGGCCTGCCACTGAGTCTGGTTGAGCAAATTCTGCTCAAGTTGTTGTATTTCCGCACGGAGCTATCAGGTCGCGATCTGGCCAAGGAAATGGGGCTTCCTTACAGTTTGATCGACCCGATTGTAGAATCGTTCAAGCGTGGTCATGTGATTGCAGTGCGCAGGTCGTTCGGCATCGGCAGCATCTCGTCGGTTTTGGCGTTGTCTGAGGCAGGGCGTCAGTTGGCCCGTCAACACCTGGACGTAAATCATTACGCCGGTCAGCTGCCCGTGCCGCTCGATCAATACACGGAAGTCGTCAAGATGCAGCGCCAGGCCGGCAACTGGTTGAACATGGATCTGCTCTCCTCCGCCTACAAACACATGGTGGTGACTCCTGATATTCTTTCCACCATCGGCCCCGCAGTAAACTCCGGCCGTTCGCTGCTCATCTATGGCCAGCCGGGCAATGGTAAAACGTACATGGCGGAGGCACTGATCGGTATTCAAGCTTCGGAGATCTACGTTCCTTACGCGATTTATTTTCAAGGGTCGATCATTCAGATGTACGACCCCATTTACCATCAGATGTCCGATGAAGACCAGGTGTCCGACAGCATCCTGACCCAAGGCGGACAGTCCGATACCTTCGACTATGACCGCCGGTATCTGCGCTGCTGGCGTCCCTTCATCATGACCGGCGGCGAACTGACTCTGGAAATGCTGGACCTCAAGTTCAACGAGGTCTCAAGAATCTACGATGCGCCTCTGCAGTTGAAAGCAAACAACGGTATCTATCTGCTGGACGACTTTGGCAGGCAGAAGGTGAAGCCGCACGAAGTGCTGAACCGCTGGATCATTCCGATGGAACGTCGCATCGACTTTCTAAACATGATGAATGGCGGCAAAGTCACCGTGCCATTTGATTGTTTTCTCATCTTTTCCAGCAATCTGAAACCGGAACAATTGGGCGATGAAGCATTCCTGCGCCGCATTCAGTACAAGATGCTGGTAAAGAACCCCGATGAGATGGAGTTCCGCCAGATCTTTCTGCGATTTGCAGAATCCAAACAGTTGGGGATCGGCCCCAACCTGCTGGAAGAATTTCTGGAAGTCCACTACCGGTCAACCAGCAAGCCCCGCCGCCGCTGCCATCCGCGCGATCTGATCACGCACGCTATCGACCTGATCCAGTTCGAAGGTCGTCCGATGGAACTGACGAAGGAAGTGCTTGACCGCGCCTTCAACAGCTGCTTCTTTGAACACGATGAGAACGAAGGTTAGTTCTCTTTAAAACCGTAGCTTCACGCCCAACACCATATGACGGGCCTGTCCGGTCGTCGATGCGATAGTGCCGAAATTGGCGTTCGTATTCGCGCCGTTGGAATAGTTCAGCGACAACGAAGTGTTCGGATTGCCCGGATTCCAGTGGTTCAACACGTTGTAAGCTTCGGCGCGAAACTCCAGAACCCTTGACTCTTTGCCCAACTGCATCTCCTTGAACAAGCTGAAATCGAAGTTTTCAAAGCCTGGTCCGTAGAACATAGTTGGCGGCGTGTTGCCGATACCGAGCGAGTTAGCCGCCGGCAATGCGAAGTTTGCAGTGTTCAAAGGATAATATCTCCCTTGCGGTGCAGTTGCGGGCAGTGCGCTGCCCGGGGCCAGGAACAGTCCATTGGAGCCCATTTGGCAGCGGAACGGAATGCCGCCTGTGGGCGTGCCCGTCCAATAGCCTATCGGCGCTCCGGAAGCGGAGCAACTGACCGTTTGAGGATTCCCCGACATCAGTTTCGTAATGCCGTTGAACCGCCAGCCGTCGAGCAGCGTCTTGCCGATCGCATTTTTCATATAGCGGCTGCCATCCGGAACACGATAAGAATAGCTGATGTTGACCACCTGCGGCCGTGATCCGCCGACCTCGGCGTAACTTAAATAGTCGGGTGTCCATGGCCCTCTTGTATAAAGCATGGTTTTCGACCACGTCCAGTTTGCGCCGAACTGCAAGCGTTTGCCAAGCCGGCGGTTCAACTGCGTCTGAAGCGAATTGTAGTTCGCCTCGCCGCAGCTGCAGGTGTCGTTGATGGCACCGTACCCTACGGTCGGCCGCATCAAATTGAGTGTGTAGAAGGCCTTGCCGCCTGTAGTCGGGTCGAGAAATGCCGGGTTGGCTCCTCCGCTGGGCGTCCAGTCTGTATAAGGCGCGACGCCGTTGCGGTCAACCTGAACAAACTTGTGATGCACCACATTGCCCACGTAAGCGACGTCAAGGATCAAACCTTTGCCAAGGCTGCGCTGAATTCCCAGGCTCCAGTTGTAGGTTGCCGGATTCTTGTAGTTGGTGCCGGAAAAGACGGTTGCGGGTCCAAGGAAGCCCTGCGCGTTCAGCAATTGCGAGAAGTTCGTGTTGTAATAGACCGGCGCCTGGAAGGCTGGCGGCGTCGGAATTGGTCCAACTCCGGCGCTGGTCGCCGCGTTGGTGTCCACACCGAAGGCGCGGTCATAGAAAATACCAAAGCCGCCGCGCAGCGCCATTTTGCCGTTGCCCAGAACATCCCACGCAAAACCCACCCGCGGGCCGATGCCAAGCCCGGGATTGTTGAAGGCCTGTTCCTTGTACTGAACCATTCCCGAATAGGGGGTGCCATTCGCGGAGTAACTTGCGGGGTCGAAGAAACCCGCCCGAGCCAATTGATACACTGTGCCGGTCTTCTGATTGACTGCGACGTTGTTTCCGCCCACCACTGCGGGAAACAGCAGTGCGCCTGACTTACTGGCGCTGTAAGTCGAGCCATCGAAAAATCCCAAAGTTGCACCCAGGGAGTGGATAGCGCCGGGCAGCTGAAAGCGGACGCCAAGATCCAATGTTACTCGCCGGTTCAGTTTCCAAGAATCCTGCGCGTACCATTCCACCTGGTTATAGCGGGCATGGTTGAGGAAGCGCGTATTGTCCTCTCCGTAGGCCTGCACGCTGCCCATCAAAAGATTGCTATAGCCGTACCCCGTGTCGTTGGAGTTAGCGCTGTCGGCGCCGAAATAGTAACTCCCAGAGACTCCGTATAAACTGTACACCGTAACATTGCGCGCCACATGCTCAAAATAGAAGCCTGCCTTCACGCTGTGTGAACCCTTGATCCAGGAAATGGCCTCGGTGAAATTCGTCAGCTGGTCCGTTCCAACAAACGGGTACCGCGTATCGTAAACCACGTCGTAACCCGAAGTCGGCGCGTTTGTGATCGACTGCCCCGGGGACTGGCCATTCAGCGTGCTGAACCGGATGTTCGGAATCAAGTGTTCCGGGTCGTTGTTGTAAAGTTTCGGCACTGTGACCGATTGACCGCCTGGTCCCTTCAAAGCAGGCAACAGACTGGCCTGATATTGGGATTGCGACGACGCGGGCGTGGAAACAGACTGCAACGCGCGATTGACTCCAACCGTGACCTCATTGATCAGATTCGGCCGGAAAGTGTGGATGACTGTCGCCATCGCGCCGGCCGATTGAATGCCGTAGTCGGTGGATAGCTGTCCCCACGCCCCCGTGCTGTTGTGTTTACTGCCCACGCCGCGGTCGCCTTGATAATCGTTCATCAAGCGGACGAAGGCTTGTGTCTTTTGCGAAACGTTGTAATCGACTCGCAGAATTCGATCTTCATGCGGATCATGCAGCGAAAATTGATAGATCGCATTGTACTGCCGCTGGCCTGTAGGGTCCGAAGTAAAGGGCAGCGGAAACAAATTGAGCATGGCGTACCCTGCAGGCGAAATCCGGTTCGCCGGAATGATGTTTCCGGGAAACGCTTTGCCGGTAGAGGGATCGAGGACTGGAATCAGCTTGCCGGTGGTCGTAGTGGTTTGCGAGTAATCGCCTGTGCGCTCCAGTGCTGTTGGCATCGTGAACTTGTTCAGAGCTCCTGGAATCAGGAATTGCAGGTAATCTTCGGAAAAGAAGAAGAACAATTTCGTGCGGTCTTTGTTGAAGTTCGTGCCAGGGATGAGCAGCGGCCCGCCGAACGTCCCTCCGGCGTTGGTGTATCGATACAGCGGCTTGTTCAGGCCTGATTGGTTGTTGATGTACTCATTGGCGTTGAGGCTTTCGTGGCGATAGAAATAGTAGGCGCTGCCATGAAACTGGCTGGTGCCGTTCTTTACCGTTGCAACCACCTGGCCGCCTCCGCGTGAGCCGTATTCCGCCGCGAAGTTCGAAACCAGCACTTTCACTTCGCCGATTGCATCTGGGCTTGGCGCCATCCAGCCGTTGGCGGCTGGCGAGCCACTGTCCTGGCTTAAAATCCCATCGAAGCTGAAGGCAATCTGTCCTGTCTGGCCGCCGTTGATGGTAGGCGTGCCGGAATTCCAACCTGGGGCGTCATGGTTATTCAGATCCACCACCCCGGGCAGCGTCTGCAGCAGCCCAATCCAGTCGCGGCCTCTAACCGGTGTGTTTTCAATTTGCGTGCTGTTGACTGCGATGCCGCGATCGGAACTGTCGGTCGCCACGTGGGCGACCTCGCTACTGACGGTCACCGTGGTGTTTACGTCGCCTACTTGCAGGCGAAGATCGTGCAGCGCCACTTTTTCGTTGGCGCTGACATTGATGCCCGTTTGGCCGTAGGCCTTGAAACCAGCCTGCGAGATCTGCACGCTGTAATTGCCGGGAACCAGATCAGGAAAGATGAAATTGCCGCTCGCCGCAGTGGTCAGCGTGCGCACTTGTTTGGTCAGATCGTTGGTCAGTTTCACGGTTGACCCGGCAACAACTGCACCACCAGGGTCAACAACTGTGCCGGATATCTGCCCGGTAACGCTTTGGGCATTTAGCGCCGGCAGTACGGACAGTAAAAGAGCGACAATTCCAAGCTTCATAATTCCCTCACGTGGACTGAGGCGTAACTTATCCTCAGTCGTGGGGGATTATATCAAGTTAAAACTCCAGGCGCAGGGCGAGTTGTAACTGGCGCGGATTCTTGGCCGCGCTGATGGTTCCGCCGGTGGCGATATCCACCTGCGTGATCGGCATATTGAAATTCGTGCGGTTGGTGAGATTGAACGCCTCGGCACGAAATTGCAACGCTTTGGTGTCGTTAAACCGGAAGCGCCGAGAAAGGCCGGTATTCAGGTTGAACGTACCCGGGCCATCCAGTATGTTGCGCCCCGAAGTGCCGTAGCGGAAGGCCTTCAATGGAACTACAGGAAACGCCGTGCGGTCAAACCATGCGTCGGGCGTGGGATTTGGAAGAGCTCCTTGGGCAATGCGATTGGGCCTTGATGCGCCTCCGGTGGTTATGTCGAAGTTGGCTACTTTGGGCGTGAATGGCGCGCCAGTATAAGCAGTTGCGGAACTGGAGATCTGCCAGTCACGTAGAAATAAATTACGCGACAGCTTGGGCTGCCAAATGAAACTGGCCAGGAATGACTCGCGCACGTCGAAATCGCTGCGTCCGCGTTCCGAGTTCAGGTTATACGGGTTCTGCGCGGAAGGGAAGTTGGGAGCGATGACGCCGCCCGTATTCGAGCTGGTATCGATGGACTTAGATAAAATGAAACTTGCGCGCACGAAGAACGAACGCGACAAACGACGCCGCACAGTCATCGTCCCAGAGTTGTAACTGGAGTTTGCCACGTCCGCAAAGACGTTGATGGTTGCGAACGATGAGTAGGGGCGCGGCAGCAGACCCACGCCGGGATTCAGCGGCTGCTGGTTGAGGTTGTAGGAACGCGGAAGATGCGTACCCTTCGATCCAGCATACGAGGTTTCGAGGACTGTACCGTGGCCCAGTTCGCGCTCAATGGTCAAATTCCAGGTCTGCAGATACTGCGCTGGCGTGTTGGCGAACATGCCGGAGGTGCTGGTTACGCCCGCGCTCTTGGCGATGGCGTCGGGGAAAGGATTGGACACCGTTAAGGCCAATGGATTGCTCGTAGAAGCGCTAAAGGTCAGAATGTTGAGATACGGGAACGTATCGGTGAAGCCGTCGTAGCGATACAGCGAATCGGTGCCATAAAAGATGCCGTATCCGCCGCGCACAACCGTCTTCTGGCCGCCAAACGGGCGGTACGCAAACCCGAAACGCGGAGCGAAGTTTTTGTAGTTGGTCTTGACGATGGAACGTGGCAGACCCAGATCGCTCGCCAGTGCCACATATTGCGAAAGGCCTGTAGATTTGACGGCGGCGTCGAAGGCCGATTGCGAAAGAGTGCCGATACCGGCGACTACCAGTTTGCCCAATTCAGGAACGAACATCGTTCGCGCATTGTACTTTTCAGCCGGCTGCTTCATCAACTCATAGCGCAGGCCCACGTTGATGGTGAGGCTTGGCGTGACCTTGTAGTCGTCTTGTATGAAAGCCGAATAGTTTGAGGTGAGCATGTACTCAGTACCCACCTGGGTCAGGCGTCGGCTAGTCTGCGCATAGCCGAGAACATAATCGGCCATGGCGTCGCCTGTAAAGCGGCCGAGGAAATTCAAGCGTCCGCGCAGATCGGCGTAGTCGTGGTTGAAATACTGATAGCGCAGAAAGTCTCCGCCAAATTTGACGGAGTGGCGGGCTTTGATCCAGGTGATGGCATCGGCGTATTGGAAATTGTTGTAGGTCCAGATTTTCGGAAGATCATACGCCTGGCCCAGATCGATATAGCCGCTGACTGTAATGTAGGGGATGCCAAGGTTGATGGGATCTTTTGTGGCGCCTTTGAAGCCGACATCGGCGGACCAATCGTGATCGCTGCCAACTGAGCGCTGGTCAAACGTGTTGCGCGAGAAGTTGACGCTCGCTTCGTTATACATGCTGGGCGAGAATGTGTGGATATAACGGATGCCGCTGAGCAAGCCGAAGTTCGCCGTTGTGCCGGCAAAGATGGCAATGGGCGAGCGCTGGAACGGATTGATGGAATCGCTTTTGTTCCACAGAGTGCTGAACGTCAGCCGGTCGTTGTTGCCGATGGAGTGGTCCACTTTGGTGCTGAACTTGTTATAGTCGTTCTTCGAATTTGCCTGCACGTAATAGTTATTGGTGCCGCTGGGGATGTTGGGCTGCGGATAGTACGCGCCGATCGCACGGGCAACCGGATCAAGCCGCGCGGAAGGAATGATGTTGCCAGGGAACGGAGTATTCTTTGCCAGCGGATCATTGATGGTCTCCGGCTTGCCAAAAGCGTCCGTGGCCTTGGAGAAATTGCCGCTCAACAATCCGGCCGCTGGCACGCTGCCGCGCGTAGTCGATCCGCCCAACTGGCGCTGCGATTCCCAACTGAAGAGGAAAAACGTCTTGTCTTTGCCGTTGTAGAGCTTTGGCAGAACCACTGGGCCGGTTACGGTGGCCCCAAATTGATTCTGAATCAACTTAGGATTGGCGAGCGAGAAGAAGTTGCGCGCATCGAAGGCATTGTTACGCAGGAATTCATAGAGTGTCCCGCGCAGGCGGTTGCCTCCGCTCTTGCTTACCATGCTGAGCACGCCGCCGGCGAAGCGTCCGTACTCGGCTGAGAAGCCGGAGGTGGTCAGCTTAAACTCCTGCACGCTTTCCAGCGGTGGGCTGACCATCGATGTGGTGTTGCGGCGCTGCGTGTTGTTCATGCCGTCAACCATCAGGCTGACATTATCGGCGCGCGCGCCGTTCACGGCGAACTGCCCGTCGCCGCCTTCGCCCTTGGGTACTACACCATCGGCCAGAAACGCCAGATCGCTGTAGTTGCGTCCATTGAGCGGCATCTCAGTCAGTTCGGCATTCGAGGTTACCGTACCGCGCGAGCCGCTTTCGGTGGTAAGCGCCTCGGGCGCTTCCGTGATGGTGATTGTCTGACTCGATGCGCCGACCTCCATCTTGATATCGATACGCTGTTCCTGGTCGACAACCAGCGTGAAGCCCGACTGCTTATGCGTGCCGAAGCCGCTTGCCTCCGCTTGCAAGCTGTATGTGCCTGGCGCAAGGTAGGGAACGGTATAATCGCCAGCGCTGTTGCTGACTGACGAGAATACGCGGTTCGTGTCGAGATTCGTGACCTTGATCGATACGTTGGGTACAACGGAGCCGCTGGCGTCCGTGATTCGACCAATGACGGTTGCGGTCGGTGATTGGCAATATGCGGACGTTGCTGTCCAGAGTAAAATTGCTACTGCAAAACGCATGTGAGACCTCCTGAGTTACTTACAGTGTCTCATGAATTGGCCGAATTATTGCTGTTTCGGTTCCGGGTTGAGATGAACGATCATCGCCGTCAGGTCGCCATTCATCTCGCGTTTTGCCTCAACGGAGAGCTTTGTGCCAACCGGCAGCGATTTGTCTTTGATCTGATCTTTGCCATCCATGATTTTGATATCTTTACCGCGATGAAAGGTCAGGTTCTGTTCCCCTTCTACCTCTACGGTGAACTCTTTCTTCGAAGATTCTTTCACCACGCCATCGAATTTGAACAGCAGTTCCCCGGGCGTATCGCTACGCTTGCTGGGGGCCGAGGGGCGCGGGCGCTGCTGCCGCTGCTGCGGGATGGGCATGTATTGCGCGGAAAGCAAACTGGTGGAAATGAGGAACAAGGCGATTCTGAAATACATAAGGCTACCTAATAGCATAAGACTTTGTTGCAAACGATTTCGTTACTTCGACATGATTAGGAACCGCTCCTGACGGTCGCGGTTGTACGGGAACAATCCGAATTCCACTTGCGAAATGCCAGAACGGCGTTCAAGCCGCCGAATGCGAAAGAATTCGACAGCGCGGCTTCTACATGTTGGTGCCGCGCGCAGCCGGGGATAATATCCAGATCGCACGCAGGGTCTGCACCAAGAAAGTTCATCGTGGGTGGAAGCACGCCGCAGTCCAGCGCCAGCAGGGTGGCAGCCGCTTCGATCGCGCCCGCCGCTCCGAGCGCATGGCCATGCATGGATTTTGTCGAACTCAGTGCGGGCGGGGCAGGGAACACCTGCCTGATGGCCGCGGTCTCAGTGACATCGTTGATCGGCGTGCCAGTGCCGTGGGCGTTGATGTAGCCGATCTGCTCCGGCGTGAGCGACGCATCGCGTAATGCCAGTTTCATAGCCCGCGCCGCGCCATCCGCTGACGGGGCCGTGACGTGGCTCGCATCCGACGACATGCCAAATCCGCAGATCTCCGCATAGACATGGGTGCCCCGGGCAAGCGCGGCATCGAGCGGTTCCAGTGTCAGCATGGCCGCGCCTTCGGCCAGAATCAAGCCGCTGCGGCCGGTGGAAAAGGGCCGGCATGTATCCGGTGAGACCACGCGCATCGCCTCCCACGCCTTCAAAATTCCCAGGCTGAAGGGAGCTTCGGAGCCACCGGCCAACGCCGCCTCCACCTGTCCGCTGCGAACCAAGTGGAAGGCCTGACCGATCGCATGGTTCGATGACGCGCACGCCGTCGAAACAGTGTAAGCGGGCCCGGTGATGCCATACCGCATAGAGATCCAACTGGCCGCGGCGTTGGCCATGATGCGCGGAATCGTCAACGGGTTCAGCCGCGTTTTCGACAATCCATATAACTCATGGAAGGCCGTGTCCTCGGTCTCCGTGCCGCCGCACGATGTGCCGGTAATGATGGCCGTCTCTTCGCCTACAAACGTCCGCCCGCTGTCGGCGATCGCTTCGGCCACGGCTGCCGCAGCGAGATGCACAAAGCGGTCGACCTGATCCGCTTCCTTTGCACTCATGAATTGGCACGGATCCAAGCCCCGCACTTCCGCCGCATTGCCGAATTTCAGTTGCGACCGGTCGACGCGCTCCAGCGGTGCAAAGCCACTGCTGCCTGCGCACAAGGATTGCCAGAATGTTTCCCTGGTGAGGCCGAGTGAAGAAACGACCCCGATGCCGGTAACGGCTACTCGCCTCATACGGCCTTTTGCGCGAGCAGGGAAGTAACTCCGTCGATCACTTGCGCCACGGTGGTCAGCTTGCGCGCTTCTTCATCGGGTATGCTGACGTCGAACTCGTCTTCCAGTGCAAACACGATCTGCAGACCGTCCAGGGAGTCGATTTTGAGTTCAGCAAAGCTGCTGTCGGCTTTCACAACGTCTGCTTCCAGGTGCTGGGCCTTGGTGATCACGGCGATCACGCGGTCTGTGACGGTCTTGTCCATTCGCTATTTCGATCCGGCAACGATTTTCGCTGCCCCGTGGATATCGATCTCCACGTTCTCATTCACTTTCAGCATCAGCATGCTAGGATTCTTCAATCCCCATTTTACATAGGGAACCAGGAAGTGCGTTGTGGCGGTGGCCTGGCCACCGTTCATCTGCACCTGCACTGGGATGGTGAGTTCGTGTCCAACGCCGTGCAGATTCATGGTTCCGTGCACTTGAACCGTTGAAGAACCTTGCATTGCTACTGTACCTTCCACGTGGTCCGGTACGAAGGTAACCGTGGCGAATTTTGGACTTTCCAGAATACTCTTGTGCATGCGGCTGTCGCGCGAATCGCTGCCGCTCTTGCCGCTAGCCGCGTCGACAACCAGCTCTCCGGAGGCCTTGCCGGTTGCCGGATCGAATATTACTTCTCCGCTCCTGAATGCGAACGTGCCATGCACGGTGTGCATAGCCGCATCGAGCTTAAACTTGACTTCGGTATTTGCTGCTTCGAATACCAATTTGGTTTCCGCGCCCTGCAGCAGCGTGGCTGAATATAAAAGTGCGATCCATTTCATGCGGTGAGTATGCTCCATCCGAGTTCAACAATATTCGTGGCGATATCTTTCTTTGACCCAGCTCCCACATGCGTCGCCAGCATGCGGGCATATATTTTGGGGCTCTTGGCAAGTGCGGCCAGCACACGAGTCTGCAGCCAGAAATTGCGGTCCATCGTCAACAACATCTGCGCCATCATGGCGGGCCGCATCCGTATGCGCCGGTGCGCCTCTTCGTACAATTCCAGATCGTCGTTTGCCATTGCATCTGCCAGCGCCAGGGCCTGCTTAAATGCCAGGCACATTCCTTCGCCAGTAATCGCATCCACCGAACCTGAGGCATCGCCGACCAGTGCCATCCGACCGCTGTGCACATGGCGCAGGGTGCGTGTTGCCGAAACTGCTCCGCGTTCCAGATTGGCAGGCTCGACCTTGGCCAGACGCTTGCAAAGTTCGGGGAAGAGGGGCAGTGCATCGTCGAGCCGCAGTTGCGCATCGCGCGAAATGAGCGCCACGCATACTTCGTCTCGCTTCACCGGCGTGATGTAGATCTGGCAACCTTTCGCCCAGTGCAACTCCATGAATTCGGTCCACGGGCGAATCTTTTAATGCCGCCGGAAGCCAAAGCGCGGCGAAACTTTCTCACCCGCATCGAGCGCTGCCCAGCGCCGCATGATTGAGTTGCCGCCATCCGCGCCAACAATCCAGCGGAACGAGACGGGATGATCATTCACATATGCATAGGAATCGCGCACGTTGGACACGCGCTGTTGCCAGGCCATGTGGACCCCCGCTTCGGCGGCATGTTCCACCAGCGTTTCGTGCAACGTTACGCGGCGCACCCCGGCTCCGGTGCCGAATGGAAAAACCGCCTCTACCCTTGAGATTTCGCCGATAAATCTTATTCCTTGAAACGGAACATACTTCGACGGATCGAGTGTGACGCCCAATTGCTGTAACACTTCCAGCGAGTCGGGCATCAGACCTTCGCCGCAGGCTTTGTCGATTGGCGGCGCTGCGGAATCCACTACCACTGCGCGCAAACCTTGTTGCCGTGCCGCTAGCGCCGTGGCAAGGCCCGCAGGCCCGCCGCCGACAATGAGAACATCTGTTTCGCGCGGGAGATATTCCATAATTAGCACCTCAACAGAACAAGTTCGGAACGGAACGCAGGACCCAGCGCCGCCCGCAGCGCCTCCTCGCCAAGCGTCTGTGCGACTTCGATCCAGTGATGATTGGCCTCGCCCCAGATGGCTAAACCAGTGAAAGGAAGAGAAAGCGATCTTGTTTCCACGCGCACGCGGTCATGCAGTCGTTCCAGGAATCGGGGATCATCAAACTTCGAACCCCAGCGCTTGATCAGCGCCGAATGCAACACATCTTGACTGAACTTGTATGGAGAAAGCGCTGCCGCAGCGCTGGCGATATGCATTCTGTTCTATTTTAGATTCCCGGCACATTAATTTGTGATTAATTTATGGACGCGAACATCCGGCGAGCGGTTTCTTATTTTAGGCGGGCCAGTTCTTCGGCGTAGAGATGATTGCGCGGGAACTGTTTGGCAAGGCTGGAGAGTATTTCTTTCGCTACATTTACGTTGTGATCGCGCAGCGACGCGACGGCCATCAATAACCGTGCGAAGGGTTGCAGATAGTGCCCCTTTTCCATGGTAAAACGCAGTTGGGTAACGCCTTTTATCTTGTCGGTCTCTGCTCCGCTCAACTGCATAATCCAACGAATCGGAGCCGGTTTCAAGCTCAGCATGTAGTTTTCGACGCCCACGGCCATATAGGCGTCATAGTATGTGGGATCGATCGCGAGTAGCTGATTCGCATAGGTGCGGCTCTTCTTCATCGCCGAAAAGGCGCTAAACAGACGTTTGTCGATCAACGCGTCGTAGTCTGAGCGCAAGCCATAAATCATGATCATGGCAAACAACGCGTTGGTTTGTTTCGGTTGGGCCGTTAGGGCCTTGACCGCGAGTGCTTCGGCCTTGGTCATCTCGCCGAAAAACGCCTTACCCACTGCCGGATCCGGATACAGCTTCTTGCTTGGCTTGAAATTGTCGTCTTGTGTGAAAAATTCCGTTTGCAGAACGCGCAGCCTGTCGAATTCAGCGAAAAGGTAAGCTGCTGCGTTGGAAACGGGGCCGAGTGGGTCGTCAGGGCGCAGCCGGTTGTATGCCTCGAAGGTTTTGTGCGCCTCGCCGAATTCCAGGTTGTACATCTGGTTGTAACCCAGATCAAGAGTAGCCGGCTCGGCGGCGTGCGCCGGGCCGGCAATGAGCCACAAAAGCAGCAGGATCAAGGGGGCCATTATTTCGTTGTAATCGTGACCGTGCGCACAACGCCGCCAACGGTAATTTGGAATGTGTTATCCGTCTTGCTCTTCGGCCCCATCCGAACATCCAGACTGTACAGGCCGGGTGCCGAGGAATTGTAATTATTGAATCCAATGATCGATCCCCCCCCTGCGGTTACGCTGCCTTGCGGTTTGATGTTGGTCAACGGAATTCCCGATGGATCGGTGACGTGGAAGAATACCGCGTCCAGTTGCACGGAACTGCTGAGCACGGCGTCTGTTGGCTCTTCAAGAATAACCATGTAGGCAGCTACGGTGCTTGGCACCGCAAACCAGTAGGCAACATGTGACTCAACGCCCGTGCTGGCGCTGGTGATCGCGATGATCCCTTCATACGAACCGGCCGGTAGCCCCGTGGCCGTGAACAAAACATTCAAAGTGGCCGTTGCGCCACCCGCGATTGTGAGCGACGTGTTGTCAACAGTGGGCGCTGCACTCCCAGCGACTGGCTTCACCGCAACGGTATAAGTGTCGGCGGTAGTTGAGAGATTGGCCAGCGTCAACGGCTTCTTCGAGGAAATATTCGCAGTGCCCACGCCAAAACTAACCGAGACTGGAGCGATGGCAACGTTCGAGGCCACCGCATTCGCCAGGTTCATCAGCCCCGCGCCCGTGCTCTGCACGCCAGGCGATGATGGCAGGGATGCGGTGCTGTTTACCATCAGCGAGCGATACTGTGCGGCTGTCAATCCACTTTTTGCCGCCTTTAGAACGGCTGTTGCGCCAGCGGTGATGGGCGCCGCAAAACTTGTGCCGTCTACCACCGTGTATCCGCTTGGGTCATACATCTCCCCGGTGTTGTCGAAAGATTGCGTGGCAGTGTAAACGCTGGTCCCCACGGCGAGCAGGTCCGGCTTCACACCGTAATCGACGTTGGGGCCGCGGGAGGACCAGAGCGCTACGCGATTCGGGTCCACCGGGACTGCCGAAACGGCGAATGTTAGCGTGATATTCAAGTTGGAATTTGCTGCGATTGCTGCTTTCAGCGCTACGCCATCGTTGTAGCTAACCATCTGCGCGGGTAATTTGGAAGCTGTCACCCCCATCGGAATCGGATCAGGGTCTGACTGTACAGTGTACACCAATGCCCCAATCGCACCGGCGGCTTGCGCGTTGGCCAGCTTTACCTCAAAGGTGCACGTGCCGCGCAGGATGAACGCGATTTTGCCAGACAACTTACCGGCAGGTAGCGCATTGCAGGCCAGGCCATTGTTGTCGAGTGGTGCCACGTCTACAACCTGAGCCGAAATCTGACCAGTTGTCGGCGCCGTCTGGCTGTTAACCGCCTTGTAAGTGGTCCCGTCGGGCAGGCTTGCCGAGGAGGCAAAATCGCGCGAATTGGACGAAGCGCCAACCGTAATCGCAGAGGGCGCGGTGCCCGGCGACGATATGGAAAATGCCGAAAATACGGTTGCTGCCGCGTCGCCATTGCCGGCTGACAATACAACAATCACGCCCAGCGAACTGGCATGCTCCACCGCTGCCACTTCCGCGTCATCAGCCAACCGCGACGCGATTAAAGAGCCAACGCTCATGCTGATGATATCCATGCCATCCGCCACCGCGTCGTCAAGGGCTTGCAAAATCGCTGCATCGTTCGCCGTGTCGTTATATGTCGGTGTGCCAAAAATCTTATAGTTACCGATGTAGGCCGCCGGCGCCATGCCTGTAATCGGCCCAGCCGGGCCGGTGCTCGTCGCACCCGCTGCACACATCGCGGTTCCAGTTCCGTGCCCCACATGATCTCGTGCGGAGTTATCCACGTCAGTCGAATCCAGTAGCGACACATAGCTGCGCGCCACAATTACCTTGCCGTTGGTGTAGGCAATATCGGTATCCGCATTCGTGAGCGGAAATCCTGCCGGTGCGGTCAGAGCAGTCCCGCTGAAGCTGGGATGATTGTTATCCACGCCTGTATCCAGGATGCCAATCTTGATTCCAGCGCCAGCCTTGTCGATCCCAATCTGTTTCCACACCTGGTCTACGGCATGCACCGCAACGGCGTGATCCAACATGGGTTTGAACTGCCGCGCCTTGAACACTCGCTTTACTCCCGGCATCTTCGAGATGGTTGCGATGCGGTCTTCCTGCACGGTCACGATTAGCGAATTCGATACGATCTGCGTGCTGCCTTGAATCGTCGCGCCTTCGTTTTCCAACATGGTCCGTAGCGCGGTCTGTCCGATGCGAACGGACTCGCGATGCGTCGAAAGCTCCGTCACGCCCGGCCTTGCCGCGTGCTGCCGTCCGCGAAAATGTTCGGCTGCCGGCGGGTCAGTCAATTCCACAATGTAATGGGCCGCCGGTGTCTGCGCAGACAAGGAACCGCAGACCAGGGCAGCGGCAAACGGAAGCAGAACGCGTATCGTCGAATTTCCAAACATAATTATCATTATCGACGATACGCGCCAATGGTTTAGGTACAGCGGCTGTGCTAAGTAATGTAAAAACTACTTTTTCGCCAATTTGGGATAAGGTGTATCGTAGCCCTTGCTGTCCCACCACAGAATCCGGTTCAGCGTGTCCTGCGGAACGTCGTCGATATCGTTCCAGTTCATCGCCGCCGATTGTTGTGCGGCCCACAATTGGCGGCCCTTCAGCGCCTTGAGCGGAGGATTCATCTCGTCCAACGCCACCTTTGGTTGCAGTGTTTTGTACGGCGACAGGTCCTTCTCAGGCGTGAACAGGCTGGTCATGGCACGCGCACTGGCCAGGTAGCGGGTCTTCGACGGAATGTGGAAGATCTCCTGGATGGTGCGGATCATGCTCGTGTGGTTGTAAAAGTTCTTGTCGATCACGTCGCGCCGCACGTTTGGTCCGATGGCCAGTGCGATGGTGCGATGGCCGTCGATGTGGTCCAGACCATCCTGCGCATCGTCTTCTGTCACCAGGATCAGCGTCTTCGACCAGAATTTGCTCTTTGAGATGCCTTCCACGATTCTGCCCAGCGCAAGGTCATCGTCAGCCACCATCGCTCGCGGTGTTGGCGATCCGGGCCGCGTGCCGTTGGTGTGGTCGCTATCCAGTGTCATCACGCTGATGTGCGGCATCACGCCGCTCTTCTCGTATTCGGCGAGTTCCTGCAGATACGAATCGGCGCGCAACTGATCGGGCACTGCCGTCGAGCCATAAGGAAAGCGCTTGCTGATGATCGGCGCCAGCGCGGGCACGCCGCTGCGGCAGCCAACCAGTTGCTGCCAGGTGCCCATTTTATAGGCATCCCAATAGGTTGACCACGAAGAGATGTCCTCTTCGTTCATGTCGATCACGTTCTGCGTGTTTGCGTCGTACTTGCCCGGGATGCAGAACTCGCCGAAGATCCGCACGTTCAGCGGCTTCGGCGCGTGCTGCCAGAAGAAGCCGGTCGGCGCGATGGTGAGCGCGTCGTTCATATTCCACGCATATCCGCGCGGTGACGAGCCAAATGCTCGTTCCACATAGTCGCTGACAAACGATTGCATCAGCCAGTGATGCCCATCGAAGCTGATCGCCCCGCCGGTGTGGAAGTTGTCGATCAACGCGTATTTATTCGCCAGTGCATGATGATTCGGAGTGATGTCCTTGCCGTACATCGCCAGTGTAGGATCGCTTTCGCCCTTGCCGATGTCGCCGAAAATCTGGTCGTAAGTGCGGTTTTCTTTGATAATCAGCACCACGTGTTCAATGCCCAGCGACGGAAGATTCTTCACGCCGCCTGCGCTTTCAAACTGCGGCGCATTCGATGCCCGCACTTCACGCGTGCCGGCGCTCAACTGCGGTGCCAGCGGAACGGGAATGGTTTCGATGGACCCTTCATACTGCCGAGAATTGAACGTGCCATTCTTGCCAGCGGTGCTGCCGTTGCCCTTGATATTGGCTACACGCAATGTGCCGTCTTTGGCCACTGCGATGCCCGATGGAAACCATCCGCTAGGCACCGCGCCCAGCACTTTGCCGCCTTCGATCACCACGATGGCATTCGTCCCGCCACACGCCAAGTACACGCGCTTGCCATCGGGCGAATAGGCCACCGCGATCGGTTGACTGCCCAGCGTCGATTCAGGATACGCCGGTATCGCAACATCGGATTTCGTCAGCGTTTTGGTATTAATGAACGACACCGTATCGGAATGGCCGTTGGCCACGGCCAACTGCGTCTCGTCAGGACTCAATGCCATGGACGAAGGCGCCAATCCTACTGCGACCTCACGCACGGCGAACGTTTTTGCATCGATCACACTCAACGTACCGGAGACCGTCGCGCCAGTTTTAGGATCGCTGGCAACCTTTGAGCCGCTCGATGGCGCCAAGGTGTCGGAAGCCTTCGGACGGCGGCCACCACGATTCGAGACGAAAATACGCTCGTTCTTGGCCGAATAGAGCACGGCATGCGGGGCGATCCCGGTTTCGATCTCACGCTCAATCGCGTGCGACGTTGCATCCATTACCGCCACACTGTTGTTCCTGCTGAATGCTACGAAGGCCTTCGTCCCATCCGCCGAAAAGGCGATCCCCGCCGGCAACGGATGGCCCTTCAAATCGACGCGCGCCGATTTGCCCGGCGTGCCATTGTCACTGAACTGCGTCACATAAATCGAATCCGGACCGTTGCGCGTGGTCTCGCTGGTCCACAACTCGCGGTCACCCGGGCGGAACGTGTTTCCGGTATAGGACGTCGACTTGGTCTTGATCTCGGCCAATTGCGCGCCGGTCGAGCCATCCAGGATCGCCACTCCACGCCAATTTAATACCGCCAGAATGCGCTTCTGGGAATCATATGTGATGTCGATGGGGCGGCCGGCGATCGGTGCCACCTCTCCCCACGGACGAATCAGTTGGTTGGTCGGCAACAGAAACAGATTACCGGGTTGCCTTCCGATCATGACATTGGATTTGAGGACTCCGAACAGTCCTATTTGCTGGGCTGTGAGGGCCGCCGCGGCGGCTATCAGGAAACACAGTGTTTTTTTCATGAGAAGTGGATCACATGTACATTCCGCCGTTGACGTCAATGACTGTACCCGTAATATAACCGGCTTCGTCGCTGGCCAAAAAGCGCACAGCGGCGGCGATGTCTTCAGGCTTGCCAAAACGTTTCAGCGGAATGGTGGTGAGAAGTCTTTCTTTGAGTTCGGGCGAAAGCGCCTGCGTCATGTCGGTCTCGACAAAGCCCGGCGCCACCGCGTTGACGGTGATGTTGCGGCTGGCCATCTCCTGCGCCAGCGACTTGGTGAGGCCGATCAAACCAGCCTTCGACGCCACGTAGTTGGCTTGCCCGGCATTGCCCGATTCGCCCACTACGGAACTGATGTTGATAATGCGCCCCCAGCGTTCTTTCATCATCCCCTGCAAAACCTGCTGCATGGCGAAGAACGCGCCGCTCAGGTTCGTGGAGATGACGGCGTTCCAATCATCCGGCTTCATGCGCAGGGCAAGTCCATCGCGGGTGATGGCCGCATTGTTCACCAGAATGTGAACCGGGCCAAACTCCTTCGCCGTCTTGGAAAAGGCTTCTTTGATCGACTCAGGCGACGACATGTCGAGAGAAACGACAAACGCCTCGCGGCCCTTGGCGCGGACTTCCCCGGCAACTTCTTCCAGTTTCTCTACATTGCGGGCGGCCAGCACCACACGCGCGCCGGCTTCGGAAAGAGCGAGTGCACAGGCCTTGCCAATGCCTCGACTTGCACCAGTGATTAGTGCGATTCTATTGGACATACATACACATCATGGCATATAGCGACTTGCGAGAGTTTATTTCCGCGCTGGAAAAAGCGGGGGAGCTGAAGCGGGTTCCCTTTGAGGTTGATTCGGAGCTGGAAATCACCGAATTCGCCGACCGTTCAGTGAAACAAAACGGCCCGGCATTGTTGTTTGAAAAAGTGAAGGGCTCTGAGATGCCTGTGCTCATCAACGCCTTTGCCAGCATGAAGCGCATGGAACTGGCGCTCGGCGTAAATAGCGTGGAAGAGATTGCCACGCGCATCACCGACTACCTGAAAATGCAGATGCCGCAAGGCATCATGGGCAAACTGAAAATGCTGCCCATGCTGGCCGACATCGGTTCGTTCTTCCCCAAGATCACTTCCGGCGGCCCATGCAAAGAGGTCATCAAGCGCGATAAGTTCAGTCTCTTCGATCTGCCGATTCTGAAGTGCTGGCCCGAAGACGGCGGCCGCTACATTACTCTGCCGATGGTGTTTTCCAAAAACCCCGAGACAGGCAAGCGCAACTGCGGCATGTATCGCATGCAGATCTTCGATGACCGCACCGCGGGCATGCACTGGCAGACCCATAAACAAGGCGCCGCGCATTATCGGCACCTGCTGAAGGAAGGCAAGCAGAAGCGCATGGATGTGGCTGTGGCCATCGGCTCCGACCCGGCCACCATGTATTCGGCCATCCTGCCGCTGCCTCCGGACATCGATGAGATGATGATCTCTGGCTTCATCCGCAGCAAGCCCGTGGAAATGGTGAAGTGCGAGACCAACGACATTGAAGTCCCGGCGAACTCTGAGATCGTTCTAGAAGGCTATGTGGAACTCGGCGAACTGCGCACGGAAGGCCCGTTTGGCGATCACACCGGTTTTTACTCGCTGGCTGATGAGTACCCGGTGTTCCACGTCACCTGCGTCACACACCGCAAGCACCCCGTATATCCGACGACGATCGTCGGTCCACCTCCTATGGAAGACTTCTACATGGGCAAGGCGATCGAACGTATCTTCCTGCCGCTGATGCGCCTGCAACTGCCCGAAGTCCGCGATATCTGCATGCCCGCCGAAGGCATCTTCCACAATCTGATTCTGGTCTCGCTGAAGAAGGCCTACCCCGGCCACGCACGCAAAGTGATGCACTCCATCTGGGGCACTGGCCAGGCGATGTTCAGCAAGGTGATCGTGGTGGTGGACGAAGATGTCGACGTGCAGAACGTGAGCGAAGTGGCCTGGAAGGCGCTGAACAACATCGATCCGCAGCGCGACATTGAGTTCGTGATGGGCCCCGTGGATTCGCTCGATCACGCCAGTCGCCTGATCAACTACGGTTCGAAAATGGGCATCGACGCCACGAAGAAGTGGCCGACAGAAGGCTTCACCCGTCCCTGGCCCGATGTGATCACAATGAAGCCCGAAGTGAAGACCCGCGTAGACGAACTCTGGAAAAAAGCCGGGTTAGGGTAAAGTTGGGCAGATTGGTAATATGCGGGCGAGTGGCACTCGCCCTCTTCTACTTTTTCGCCGGCGGGACAGGCAGCGATGAGTGACCAAGATACTTAAACTTCAATAACTTCCCCTCATTGTCCCGTACGTATAAACATTTCGGCGTCTCGGCAAAAAGAATATCCTGATCGGCATGCAATGCCAGTGGCTTAGCACCTCGTTTCATTGATCCTTCGTGCGCACCACGCCCCAAAGTAACCGAAATACGAATCTCGTCTCCGGTTTCTTTGAGCTCGGTCAACTTCGCAGTATTGAACTCTGGATACTTCTTATCATTCCAACTTGCCGTCAACCAAGGCAATTCAAACACCGCAAACGTAATCACCTCATAAGCCCTCTTCTCGCCCCGCTCATACAACAGTCCCACCGACTTATTCGGTAATATCGCCAGCGAAGAATAAGCCGCCGGCCCCGCATGAATCACCTTCGCCGCACTCCAAGTCCGCCCATCGTCCTTACTCAACCGCACCGTCATATTCGTCCGCGTCTTCGCTGCCGGATTCGAAAACAGCATCACCCCATTGGGCCGCTTCCCCGCAGGCACAGCCGCAATCAAACTCGCCTGGCACACCGGCTCAATCAAAGTCTCATCCATCGTTAGAGGCTGCAAAGCCAAGCCGCCATCGGAACTGCGTTGCACGGCACGAAGGTTCTTGCCGTGATAACTGCGCATGTTGAACACCAGGCTTCCATCGCGCGCCTCGGCCACCGTCGATTCATTGGTCTTTTCTTCGGCAATTGCGCCAATGCGCCACGTCGCGCCATGATCGTCACTCAAGATCAGATGCGAATGCCGCTCTTTGTTCCCGGCGCGCGTGTGATCGCACGCAATCAACAACCGCCCGCTCTTCAACTGAATGCCGTTACCAGGACCCGTCGCATACCACGTCCAATCCGGCTTCTTCACATGCTTGGTGATCTCTTCCGGCTTCGACCACGTCAAACCGTCATCCTTGCTGCGCGTAATCCACACCGTTCGCGCGCCCTCGCCAGTCTCAATCTGCCGCTCATTGATCTTGCCTGGATTATGCGTCATCAGCAGAATTATTGCGCCAGTCTTGCGATCCACAACCGGTGCAGGATTGCCGATCGTATCCTCGCCCATCTCCGCCACCGTCTGAATCGCGCCCCATGTCTTGCCCTGATCCACGCTCCGCCGCAGTAAAAGGTCGATTTTCCCCGCGTCTCCTCCGCCGTTCTTGCGTCCCTCGCAAAACGCCAGCAGAGTGCCTTTCGCGGAAACGATCAACGCAGGAATGCGGTAGGTATGGTAGCCACCCTCGCCAGAGCGGAATACTTCCATTTGTGAAAAAGGTGCGGCTATAGAAGCCACGCACGCAAGGATGAACATCGTGATGAATCGCATCTAATTCGATTATCCGAGAAAGAGCAGTTGAACGCATCTGGAAAAGCTAT
>CAIRSA010000568.1 GCA_903881085.1 uncultured Acidobacteriia bacterium | reverse complement strand
GGGGACAATGCGGTCCGTCCCCTCCGTCCCCGGTATATTTATAGCGTGACGCCGGTGTCCAGCCAGCGGCCTTCGCGCGCTGATTGCAACACAGCGTCGCAGACCTTCTGCGTCTGCAGCGCATTGCGGAAATCGGGTTGCGTGGGCTTGCCGGATTCCACGCCGGCAACGAAGTCGGCCAGCGCGTTGAGGAACGTGTGCTCGTAGCCGATGCAGGTGCCGGGCACCCAGTAATGCTTCATGTAAGGATGTTCGCCGTTGGTGGTATGGATCTTCACCCAACCGGTTAAGTGCGATTCCTTCTTCTTGCCCGACTGCAGTTGCTTGTATTCGAAGTACTGCAAATACTCGGGCTCTTCCAGATCGAAGTACACGCTGCCATCGGCGCCATTCATTTCAAACGTGTTGAAGTTTTTGCGGCCGCGGGCGTAGCGCGTGGATTCGAAAGTACCCATCGAACCATTGGCGAATTCGGCGAGGAACATGCAGGCATCGTCGATGGTGACGGGCTGCTTCTTGCCGGTTTCGGCATGCATGCGTTCCTTCACGAACGTTTCGGTCTTGCCGACTACACGCGTGATGGGGCCGTTGAGCCACATCGCGGTATCGATGGAGTGCGCGAGCAGGTCGCCCGTCACGCCGGAACCGGCGACAGCCGAATCCAAACGCCACAGCGCTGCCCCTCCTTGCGGGACGTCTTCAGCGATGGTCCAATCCTGCAGATACGTGGCACGGTAATGGAAGGGCCGTCCGATGCGCCCTTCGTCCACCACCTGCTTGGCCAAGGCGATGGCCGGCACGCGGCGGTAGTTGAACCAAACCATGTTGGGGACGCCCGCGGCTTCCACTGCGGCGACCATCTCTTCGGCTTCAGCAACGGTCATCGCGAGCGGTTTTTCGCAGACGATCATCTTGCCGTTTTTGGCAGCGGCGATGGCGATTTCTTTATGCGTGTTGTTGGGCGAGCCGATGTCGATCAGATCAATATCGGGCGCTTCTACGAGCTTCTTCCAATCGGTCTCAATACGTTCGTAGCCCCAGTTATCGGCGAACGCCTGCGCCTTTTCGGCGTTGCGTGCGCAGACGGCTTTCAATACCGGGCGATGCTCCACCTGAAAAAAGTCGTTCAGCCGCTTGTATGCGTTGGAGTGCGTACGGCCCATGAAGCCGTAGCCGATCATCCCTACTCGAAGTTCTTTTGCCATGTTTGATTCCTCTTATGCTCCATACTTGGCGATGAGGCCATCGAGAGCGGTCTTGCATTTTTCGGTGGCCACCCAGGCATCAGGCCAGAAGCAGAGATCGATGGTCCACCAGTCATGCGGGCAACGTGCGGCCTTCACCAGCGCGGGGACGATCTCGTCGAAATTCAAGATGCCTTCGCCGAACGGAGGATGGCTGGATGTTTCGTCTTCGCCCTCGGCCGTCTTGTGGCACTTGTTGTCGGAGTCGATCAAATGGATGTGATTGATGCGGCCATCCAGCATTTTGATCAGGTCCAACTGGCTGGCGAAGACTTCCTTTTCGCCTTCCTGGCGGGAGCCATTCACGCCCACCATCTGCCCGTGGCAGGTGTCGTATTGCAGGCCGAAGTTCGGCTTGTCGACGGCGTCGTGGATGCGCACCACGTCGCTCGGCTTGTTGAAGGCGAAGCCGGGTTCGAACTCCCACATCACGTATTGGCCGTTATCGGCGGCGATATCGGCGCACTGTTTCCACGCCTTCACCACGCGTTCCATGGCGGTGTTGTAATCGATCTCGCGGATGATGGTGGGCGGTTGCACGCAATCCACGCGCACGCCCTGGATGCCGATGTCTTTGCAGAACTCGGAATTGCGTTTGAACTCGGCGACGTATTTCGTCGAGTCATCCGTGTTGATGAGCTTTTCGCCCCAGAGGTTGGCGGCGAGTCCGCTGAACGCCATGCCGTAATCGGCCATCTGCGCTTTCAGTTCGGCGCGCTGTTCTTTGGTGGGCATTGCGCCCGGCCAGCCTTCGTCGCTGCCATTGGGGTTGCCCGGATTTGGATGCGGTGGAAAGCCGCCCAATTCGACGCCGTCGAAGCCTAGGGCTTTCAGTTTGCGGCAGACCGTTTCAAAATCGATGGGATTGCTGGCGTAGGGGCCGATTGTGTATGCCCACGAGCCGATAGAAGTACGTTTGCTCATTTTGGATAGTTGCTCCGTAAAAAAGGGACCCTTAATCTCATACCTCAACATCTGGCATCGATGCAACTGGCAGTCGGACGTGCAATGCGGTCCAATTCGAGCTAGATTCAATAAGTGAGGCTTGTGACATGAAAATCTCCCTCGGGAGTTGGGCGTTCTCTTTTGGCCCTTACGCCAGCAAACCGGTTGCCATTGAAAAGATCGCCGAACGGCTTTCAGAAGCCGGTTACGATGGCATTGAGATCTGCGGTTTTCCTCCGCATGTCACGCTCAGTTCGCATCCGACAGCGGAGAGCCGGCGCGCGCTGGTGCGCTATCTGAGCGACCTGAATCTGGAAGTTTCCGGGTACGCAGCCGATTTCACACTGGCCAATCCGGTGACGGAAGGAAACGAACAAAAGTATCTGGAATTGTTCAAACAGAATCTGGAGCTGGTGAAGGCGATTGGCAGCCCGACGATTCGCGTAGATTCGGTAGCTGCGCCTGGAGTGCTGATTGGCGCGGAGTTTGATGGCGCCATGGAGCGCGTGAGTGGGGTGTGGAACAAGGCCGCCGAGCTGGCCATGGATGTGGGCGTGCGCATGGTGTGGGAATTCGAACCGGGCTTCCTGTTTAACAAGCCTTCCGAGATTCTGAAGTTGCACCAGAAAGTTGCCCACGCGAATTTCCACGTGCTGTTTGACACTTCGCATGCTTACATGTGCGGCGTGGTTGCCGCGCGGCATCATGGACAGAAAGAAAAACTCCACGGCGGAGTGAAAGAATTTCTGAACATGCTGAGCTGGCGCATCGGAGCGATTCACGTAATCGATTCCGACGGCACGCTGCATGGCGACGAGACCAGCACACATTGCCCGTTCGGCGAAGGCAACATCGATTTCAAGGCACTGGCGCCGGATTTGAAACAGGTGCCCGATATTGATTGGTGGTGCATCGATCTGTGCTTCCTTCCCGATTCGTGGAGCATGATCGAACCCAGCCTTCAATTCGTCCGCAAGCTGTTAAAATAAACCCCGCATGCTTCCGCTGCTATTTCAGCTCTACCTTCAGCCGTTCACCACGATGAGCCGGATTTTGGACGAAGGGAAACTTCTGTTTGCGCTGGCGATTGCCGCGGCGGTGACGTTCTTCCTGCCTGCTTCCATGTTCGGGACGATTGGCTCGCTGGCCTTTGGATTTGTGCCGGGGGCGGTGATTGCCGTCACTTTGATGGACACGTTGGGAAGCGTGAGTGTGGTGCTGAGCCGCGATTACATGTCGGTGCTGACATGCGTGGCGATGGCTTGGGGCGCGGCGTTTCTGCCGGTGGCGCTGGTGTTGGCATCGCATGCGGCGGGTCCCGCGGCGCCTCTTTTCTTGTACGCCGGGGCTGCGTATTTCATTTTTCTCGGAGCGTGCGCGATTCGCACCGTGATGGGCACGACGATGTTTCGCGCGGTGGCTGGGGCCGCGGTTGGAGTGGGCGCGGCGGTTGGCGGCAGCTTCCTGGCGCTGCACTCGGGGGGGATTTTGTATTATCTGGCATCGCCGCTTTTCTTGTATTACGCCTATTCCTATTTCCAGAGCGACATTGGTCTTTTGGGCAACGCGATGCGTTCGCGGCAGAATTTCCGGCGCAATCTGGAAGCGGCGGCGATCAATCCGCATGACGCCGATGCGCAGTATCAACTGGGCTTGATCTATTTGCAGCGGCACCAATTGTCTGAAGCCGAGAAACGATTCCGCAGTGCGATTGCCATCGACAAAGAAGAGCCCGATGCGCACCATCAGCTGGCGCGAGTGTTGATGGATCGGGGCAACTTCGCCGATGCGCTGCCACTGTTACAGCGGGCTGCTGCATTGAATGACAAACTGGCGCAGAACGAAGTTTGGCGCGACATGGGAAATGCGCAGATGCATTTGAATCAGCTGGACGAAGCGGAAGCGTCGCTGGCGAAATATACGGAGCGGCGGCCGTATGATCCGGAAGGCTTGTTCTGGCATGCAAAGTCGCTGGCCGCGTTGGGCCGGGCAGGCGAGGCGAAGGCGGAGTTTGAGCGTACCATCGAAGCGGTGGACACTACGCCGAGAAACCGCATTGGACGGTTGCGGCATTGGGGCAGCAAGGCGCGGGCTGAGCGGAAGAAACTGGGCTAGATCCACTCCAAGCCGCCGTCCAATTGAACGGTGGCATAGTCGACGTGAATCACCCGGCGGTGGGGTGGAGCTGTCGCTGTGGATGACGTGTGAAGCAACAATGGCCGCATCGCAAGCACGTCTCCGGCCTTTCCTGTCCAATAAACGGGATGGATGGACTGTTGAAATTGGTTGATTGATTTGTCGCTCAAGCGGCCATTAGCGTGGGTTCCGGGAAGCACTCGCAGGGCGCCATCGTCATCCTCACAATCGTCGAGATTGATCCTCAAAGAGACCATGGACTCAAGAACTCGTGCTGGCGGCTGCACGTGTTGCAGCCCGGCCTTGATGCTCCACGGGCCGTAGCCCTGAACGTCAATTCGCTCTTTGACGCAAATGGTTATGTCCTGATGCCAGGGAACGAGCCAGTTGGCATCTGCCGTCTTGTCGAAGAGGATTCCTCGAACTGGGAAGCTGGGTTTGCCGGTTGCCGTTTCAACCAATTGCAACAGCTTCGCAGAACTGGCGAGTCTATTGATTTCGGGCGAGAGTTGGAGCAGGTTGCGGATGGCGAAGACGCCTTGCCGCTTGCGCACGGCCTCTTCGGATTCGATGGCTTGGATGGCCAGGATCAGATCGTCTATTTCGGCAGGGTTGAGGATGTTGTTGAAGAGGGCGAAACCCTCTTCGTGGAAGGTCATCAATGCATTCCAGGACACAAAACAATTTTAACCACGGATACGCACCGGATGGACAAGGATAAAAAACAATTATTTAGCCAAAGCAATAGCGGCTTCGCGCATTGTCACGTTGTGTTCGCCCCGGGGGAGGTGGACGAGCCAGTTCGGGCCCGCGGGCTCGATGGTTGGGGATGTTTTTGCGCCGTCGATTTCGATGATCGAGGGGCGGCGGTCGACGATGGCCAGCGCACGGCTGCCGCTTTGGTAGGAGAACTGAATCCCGGCTGCATTTGCCGAAGCCGTACGCAGGCTGCCGTTCAAATCGACGACGTGCATTGGCGCGTCCTCCACGGATGTTTCGATGGCGGATTCGCCGGGTGGGAGCCACAGAATTCGGCCGTCAGTGATTGGCCAGAGCTTTCCATTCACTTTGACGGGACCGTTCCACAGCACGCCGGTGCTCTTGCGCGACGCGATAGTCAAACGGGATGTCTCGCGGACCGCCAAGGTCACCGTGGAGGCCGATGCGGGCAGCAGTGCCCAATCGAGCTTCGAGATGGAATTCTCAAAATAGAGGGCCACGGTTTGAAATGCTTGTGACGACAGATGCACCAGCTGAAAAAGTTCAGCGCCGGTCTGCAGCTTGGTCGGGTAAACGTCCTGGTAGCGCTCCACGATGTTGATGTCGATGGCGAGTTTGTCCTGCCGCGTAGTCAATGGCAGATACCGCTCGGCGATCTGCGGATACCGCTTCGGACCCAGATGCCAGATGGTGGCCGGATCCTCAATCAGAAACGTGAAGTCGTGTTTTTCAAGCAGAGGCAGCGCGCGGGCGGCATCGGCGCCGATCAGATCGCGCATGCGTGTATCGAAGCGGTCGTCAACGTGGGTGAGCACGATATCAAGCTGCGGCTTTGTGCGGCGGAGGTCTTCTATCTTCGCCAGCCAGTCTGATTGCAGGCTGCGCGCGAGGCCGGCTCGATATTCGAGAAACGCGCGAGTGCCGAAGTCGTTTTTGGTTTTGAACAGATCGATGGGATCGAGGCCGTGCTCGGCCTTGAAGCCACGCCGCACTTCATCGTTCATGGGAGTGAAGCGCGCCGGATTTGCGATGCCTTCCAACGATTCATAGTACAGCTCGGCAAGGTTCGCGCCATCCCAATCAAAGCGCTGCATCAGGCCGCGTACGCCGCTTTCGACTTCGCGCGCGCATTCGGGATTAGCCAGATTCATCAGCTTGCGCCAGTCCAGTTGCGCGTCCTGCAGCAGGGCGGTCTTTTCGCGCCACTGCGGATGATCGGCCCAGAATTTTTCGCTCACATGCGGCAGTTCCAGCCAGGCGTACACAGTGATGGCGCGGCGATGGCAGGCTTCAATCAGCTTGCGCAGATATTCGTCGCGGCCGGTGTCGGGCTCATAGTAATGCCATGCGGCGACGTGCAATGCAGAGATACCGGCGCGGCGCCAACGTTCCGCGAAGTAGTCGACATCGACACGCAAACGGTATGACGAATCGAAGAACGCCCACAGCGCATTGCCGCGAAACTGCGACTCAGCGCCCATTTCAGCGAGTGCCTGCGGCAGATACGGAAACTTTTCATGACCTAACTTTCCGGGCGAGGATGCGAGCCACAAGACCGCCCCATGGCCGCGGCGGACGCCAACCATAAGCGGAGCTTTGGACCATCGTTCGCGGACAAAAATACGCGCGCCGGAACTGACTGTAAATGCGGGGAGGGTTTCCACATTTTCCCAGATGATGGGAAGTTTCGGCGCGCGCTCGTCCACGCTACTTCGGACTGATATGGTTGCATGACCAGACTGAATACCAATTAATTTCGCCAGAGGAGAATCGCCTTCGATGACGACGATGGCCCCAGCTTCGACGCGCTTGAGCCATTCGGCATCGGCCCCGCGCGGAAGTACGAACAGGTCGCAGCGGTCATCCGTAGTGGGCAGCAGGCCGATGGAGGTGAGGATCTGCGGCCACGCGCCGGCATCTTCGGCGATGACGCGGAAGTGAATCGCCGCGGGCAGCGGCGCGGCGATGACAATCATCAGGCCGAGTTTAGTGAGCAATCGCATAGGAGAAACCGGCCCTCAAGTCAAAATAATTTGGCCGCCGCGGATTGCCTTGATTGATGAGGTTGGCGCCGCGCAGCAGGTTGACGGAAAACAGCACGGAGTGCGGCAGACGGACGCGCACGCCTGGCCCCGTTTCCACATAGTTGGCCCAGTATTGACCAAGCAGATCGACAGTGGCGTTGTAGTTCCAGAAGAGTTGCATTGGAAGCGCCTCTGGCGTTGGAACGCCGAAGCCTGTCCGTGTCTGCGAGTACAACAGCATGTCGTTCGAAAAACGGCTGACAAAAATGCCATCGGCATTGGTCTCGGCAAACATTGAATGCCGCTTCCATGCACGCGAGTAGGCCAAGCCGCCGCGAAAGTCCTTTTGGTTAGGGACAAGCGCTCGGTAGCTGACCGCTTCGCCCGCTTCGAACCAGCCCATCAGGCCGTTGAAGGGGCCTTTGGCATAGGGAGTGGCGACGCCTGCCGCCAGCACAATGGAGCTTTCAGAAAGCGGCTGAGGCAGCATATCGCTGGTTTTGCCGCGAGTGTCACCGATAAGTCTTGCCGACAGATAAGGACGCAGCGGAAACCAGGAGATCCGCATCTCTGTCTTCACTTGTCCATAGGCGAATACATCGTGCCATCGCGTGGAAAAGAAGGGGAAGACCCAGGCACTGGTGCGAAACTTCGCAAACGCCGGCCGCAGACTGTTGTAGGCCTTTTTCGCTTCGGATGCAATCGCTGCGTCAGGACTTTTGCGTGCCAGATCAAACCAGTGCAGCGCCTGCAGATCGTCATGCAACAGATTGTATGCCCAACCCAGTTTCAGGATCACTTGAAAATCCGAGGGATCGTTCTCATGCGCGCTCAGCAGGTATTGCAGCGCGTCTTTGACGAAGCCTTTTTCCAGGCTTCGGAAGGCCATGGTTTTGGCCTCAGGCGATGCCTTTACCAGCGGCGCGGCCTGACTTTGTTTGCGCCCGGTCTTGTAGGGAGCCAGGGCCAGCCGGACCTTTTCCATGAGCGCAGTGTCGCTGGATGCCAGCACGCGCTCCAGCAAGGGCATGGCTTGGGAGGTCGCACCACGTTCCAGGCGCAGAAAGCCAACTTGGGCCGCCGATAACATGTCGGCCGGCGCTATTTCAAGCAGACGAAGGAACTCCGCCTCGGCATCTTCCTTGCGGCCCATCTTCAGCAACAGAAACGCCAGTTCGCGACGGAGATCGGCGTTGGCGGCATCGAGCTTTATGGCCTGGCGAAATTCATAGACAAAGGGATAGCGGGTTGGCAGCAGTTCGCGCGCCTCTTCGGCCGTGCGCGATTCGGAGCCTCTGGAGGCCGCCAGCAGAGCGGTATTGGCTTCTTCCTGCTGGCCCAGTTCGCGATAGACGCGGCCGAGATCGAGAAGCAAAGATCGCAGTTGAGGCTTCAACCGCAGGGCGTGCCGGTAGTGTTCGGCGGCCAGGACCAGTTCGTCTCTCTTTTCTGCCAGACGGGCCAGTTCTTCGTGAGCGCTGAAATTATCGGGCGATGAGGCGAGGGCCTGCGTCCAGCGGTCGATGCCTACTTTTAGTGGCTGGTCAATATTCTGAAAGGCCTGCTCCGCGGTCTTGTTGCCGGCCTTGCGCAGGCGGTCGAAGACGCGGCGGGCAGCTTGTTCCTGGCGGGTTTCGTTGGCCTGGAAAGCGTATTCGAGGGTAGCGTCAACGTCAGCCGGATCCAGGCGCATGACTTCTCGAAACTGGTCGCGCGCCGCTGCCGGCTCACCGGTCTTGAGCAGAGTGTAAGCGAGGTCCTTGCGGACGGAAGTGCGTTGCGGGCTGGCCTCAACTTCCCTTTCGAGAAGAGTGATGGCGCGGCCATAGTCGCGCGCCCGCAACGCCTGGTAGGCTTCGTCCAGTCTTTCGGCAGCCATCATCGGAGGAGGAGTGATGGGCGAAAGAAGCAGAATCAAAGCTGCTATGGCGCCGATGATAGGTTTGATCTTCACGGCTTGTTGTAATAGTAGAGTGCAAGCAGGTGGGGAAAACTCTCAGTAGATTTTTTGCGATGGCAATCCCCTGGGATACCATGAAGGCATGACGACCTTCCGTGGTGTCGATTACATGCATGTGGATTCGCTGTTCAGCGAGCAGGAGCTGTTGGTCAGGCAGACCGCCCGCGCCTTTGTGGATGAACGCGTGATGCCATTGATTCGCGACTGTTTTCGCGACGGCCGGTTCCCATTGGAGTTGATTCCGGAGATGGGCCGGATGGGCTTTTTCGGGGCCAATCTGGAGGGCTACGGGTGCGCCGGGATGAACAATGTGGAGTACGGTCTACTCTGCCAGGAGTTGGAGCGGGCCGATTCCGGGCTGCGTAGCTTCGTCTCCGTGCAAGGGGCGCTGGTGATGTATCCGATTCTTAACTATGGCAGCGCTGAGCAGAAGGATCACTGGCTGCCCAGGCTGGCGGCGGGTGAGGCGATCGGTTGCTTCGGTCTAACTGAGCCCGGGTTCGGATCGAATCCCGCCGGCATGCTGTCACGCGCGGTAAAGGACGGGGATGGCTGGATTTTGAATGGCGAGAAAACGTGGATCACCAACGGTTCACTGGCCGATGTTGCGTTGTTTTGGGCACGCGCCGAAGACGGCATCCGCGGTTTCCTTGTCGAGCACGGTACGCCGGGGTTCACCGCATCGGACATCCACGGCAAGCTTTCCATGCGTGCCTCTGTGACGTCGAGCCTGAATCTGGTGGACGTCCGCGTGCCGGATTCGGCCATGCTGCCGGGTGCGCGTGGACTCAAAGGGCCGCTTTCGTGTCTGACTCAGGCCCGTTACGGCATAGGATGGGGCGTGCTGGGAGCGGCGATGGACTGCTATGAAACGGCCCGGCAGTATACCGTGATGCGCAAGCAGTTTGACGACCGGCCGATTGCCAGCCATCAATTGGTCCAGGAAAAGCTCGCCGGGATGATTACCGGGATCACGCAGGGGCAGCTGCTGGCGGTGCACGCAGGAAGGCTGAAGGACGAGGGAAAGCTGGAGCCGGCTCACGTCTCGATGCTGAAGCGCAACAATGTGGCGATGGCGCTGGATTGCGCGCGAGTTAGCCGCGATTTGATGGGGGCAAACGGGATTGTCGACGAATATCCGATCATGCGCCATATGTGCAATTTGGAGACGGTGAAGACGTATGAAGGCACCGACCATGTTCATGCGCTGGTGATCGGCGAACGCGTTACCGGTGTGGCGGCGTATAAATAGTTGCGAAGCATGGGTGTACTTCGCTATATTGAGAATGGTTTTCTATGTGGATTGTATATTTACTGACAACGATACATGTGATCGTTTGCTTGTTTCTCGTGATCGTCGTGCTGCTGCAAAGCGGCAAGGCAGCTGATTTGGCGGGCGCATTCGGCGGCATGGGGTCTCAGACGGCCTTTGGTCCGCGCGGTGCTGCCACGGTGTTGTCGAAAGCGACCACGATTGCGGCCGGTCTTTTCATGGTGACGTCGATTTCCTTGTCGATCATGGGAACGCGGACGGCGGGAGTTGGAACGGGTTCGAAGTCGGTAATTGAACGTACTCAGTCGACCGCTCCGAAGCCTGTCGCGCCCTCGACGGTGCCGCTGCCTCTCCCAGGCTCGCCAGCAGGCGCGGCTCCGGGGGCTCCAGGCGCAGGCCAACCGTCAGTTACATTGAAGGACGCGCAGGGCAACGAACAGACGATTCCGCTGAAGCTGCCGCAGCAGACTCCAGAGAATACGGTCCCGGCTCCGGCGCAAAAGAAATAGTTTTTAGAAGTCCACCAAATGCGGAGGTGGCGGAATTGGCAGACGCACTAGCTTGAGGTGCTAGCGGGAGCAATCTCGTGGGGGTTCAAGTCCCCCTCTCCGCACCATATTAAAAAAGAAGGAGTTAATGGCAGTTGGTCATATAAACCAGCAGGCCTTGGCTCCTTTCTTTATGACTGTTTTATGACCGATTGACCACGGAAATGGCGGGGCTTTGAGGTCTACGACTTGCAAGGATTTTTCCAAGTCCTGTAGGTGCCTTCAGACAGTCGTCATCCGTTTAGGCGCATATTCTAAACGCCCACCATCCGGCTTGCGGTGTTGCAAAGACGTGAATTGGCCGCACAGTCTCCCATTAGCCGAGAACCCAAGACATAAGGGCTGCGGTGAGGATCAGGACCACGGTAGGAGCGCCGCCAGCAAGCACAGAAGGCCTTCAGGGCCTTTCACCCAAGCCCGACTGACCCTGAACATCCCCGGCTACCGTTGCTGATCGGTCGATAACTGCCCGACTTTGCCTCACAACCAGCACGCCGTCCGATAGAACTAATCCGGTTCAGGCATTGTAGCCGCCTTCTTGGTTGAAGCCTTCTTCACTGCCGTCTTCTTTGGTGCAGGCTTTTTCGCTACGACAACTTCCGGCTCGACAGGTTCAGGCTTCTCTGCTTGATTCGCCGCATGGAATGCCGCCCATCCTTTCTTTGTGGCGTCAGATATTGCTTTCCGACCAGCGGCACTCATTTCCGGCGTGCTGGTTTCGTTGTTTCAGTCGTGGTAGCGGCAGGCTTGGCTGGACCACCAGATTGCATGGCCCGGAGTTCGGCAAGTTTGATGTCGATTCGGCTCTTCTGGGCTACGTAACCTTCGATGGCTGCGGTAATAATTTCAGGTGTAAGTTTTGGCATGTCGGTCTTTCATAATTTCACATTAGCGCAATTCTTGATGACCGATCAGGTTGGTGGATACTCCGTGATCAACTCCCCCAGATGCCGCCCACCAGCACACAGACGACGCAGGAACGTTCGACGCCCACGTTGCGAAATCCAAGTATCCCTTAAATCCACGGCGGCACACAGAGCCTCATTCAGCTTTGTTTGGGTTTGTACCACGTCTCTTCGGCGTACTCGTTCAGGTCTTCACGGTTCCCAATGAACACGGCTTCGTGATCAAACGGGATCTCGACTTTCCGGATGATCAATTCTGAAACAACATCGAAAACGTCCCGCCACGGATCGGTCTCGTCTGTCGGTATTGGATTGTTTCAAAAAAGATCTGATCATGATCCAGAACGAACCATCTTCGTTGTCACTTGTCTTGAAGTTGTATGAAGCCGATCCATGAGTTTTAATGAATCCTAATTTACCGTCACCGTTCACTCCTCCGGTATCAGCAATCAGCGAGGGCTTTACATCTGCAACGAAACATGGCAAAGTTCATTATATGAAGACGCTTTTTCCTCTGATACTAGTGCCTTGTTTGCTCGTCCAAATGGGTACTGCTGCTGAAGCACCGCAAATCCAAGCTCTTAGCGTGACTTCTGCTTTGTCTGGCGCTGAGTCGGGTGCTCGACAGGCCGTTCTTCAACAACCCGTTGAGTTCGTTTTCCCACAACTGATCATTGGTGGAGAGTGGACAACTGTGATAAAGCTCACAAACAGGTCAACAAAGGCGATTCCCCAAACGAACGTTTATTTTTTGGACAATTTGGGTAATCCTTTGAAGACAACCTTCCAGACAACAGGCGGTAACGTGATCAATGACACAGGGTTCAGCTTCGGACTACAGCCAGGAGGAGTAATCGAAGGGACCTTTTTCGGTGGTTCAAGCACCCAATTTGGTCATGCCTACATTGCGCTCTGCAACAATCAGGGTACTTGTCTCACTGGTGTATATGGAGAAGTTACGCTTAGAAATCGAAATTCAACACGGCCTGATTTTGAATCCGTTTTTCCATTGGAGCAGCCTGCCCCATTGCAATACATGCTTTGGGACCACCGTAATGGCGTGACCACTACACTTTACCTTGTCAACGAAGATTTAAGCACTACTATTGTTGGCCTAGACTTTGTTGACACATCGAATCGATTGATCCGAACTGTGAACATAACAATGCCGAACGGGTCTGCCCAAATTCTGACTCTTCATGCTTTGGTTCCAGAAACAATTGGAATACAAGGAACCCTTGTTATCCGTGGGCAAAACAGTAATGGGGCAAATGTTACGGCGACGGCACTACGAATTAATCCTTCAAACAGTTTTACGCCGATGAGAGCGTTCATCCCAAGACCATAGGCTGACAACTCAACGGCAGCGGCGGCAAAGAAACGAACCAGAGGACCAAGTGCTCTCAGGCACGTTCCACCAATCTCTTTTCCTTTTGTGGCTTCCTGGGACGAGTGATTGATACAGGAAGAAGATAGCTTCGGTTTTCCACGTCACTAGATCCGCATTGCGGAATTACAAGGGTCAAATTGCGAAATGTCGAATCTCCATATTAGAATTGAGAGCCTTCGATCCACCGGAGCTTATGCGTTGTACGATAGCGTTCCGCAACCATCACAACCGTTTTGTTGGGCAGAAAGCCTTGGTGATTGCTCTGTTGAAATGGATAAAGAGCATCTGATAAGCAGCGGTTCAATTACAGATGAATTAGTCCGTGTTTGCGGTGCTTCTTGGTGTCATGGAAGGACATCTATTGTTCCCAAAGGACACTTCAAAAGCAGCATCTTGTGCCGGAAGCACAATAACCAACTCAGCGGTGTAGACCAAGTGGGGGCGAGTGGACTGCACCTTCTTGAAGCGGCACTTTTGGGGCCACCAGACGATTCAAATTTTGAATCAGACGATCCAAGCAATGATTCAAATAAATCACTTTGGAATCCAAGCAAGGTCACAGACGGGAATATTTTGGAGCGTTGGCTGCTCAAGCATACAATCAATCTGGAGGTAATGGAAGACTTCTCCATTCGGCCTCCAAAAGATATAGTGGAACTCGTGTTTGGTCGCAGAATGTTTGGTGCGGGTGCTGGCCTCTATTTTTTACATGCTGTTGGAGATACCGTGAAGCCTCAAAGGGGTAGATTGGAGTATGTAAGACAGACAACGAGTGTTAACGGGCAGGAAAGGGTCATCGGAGGGCTTTTCAAGCTGAGAGGAGTTGACCTTCTGATTTGTACGCAAGCACGAGATCCGCTTCTACCATTCGAGATTGGAGGACGCACGATCCAGTTCCTCCATCGTCAAGAGAAATTTGTGTTCAATTCAACTACCCATGAAACTCATTCAATGAGTTACAAGTGGCAATCCTCACAATCGAATCACTAGGTCTGTTCTGAAAATGCTAGATCTATAAACATACAGTCCACACACGTCTTCGCCAGCAGCGTCATCCCTCCGTGTCAATATAACTGAGACACTCTCCATGGTCTTAATTAGAGAGCAGGGCGAGAAGGAATTTCAGTATGACAAGCAAGAAGACAGGCGTCACCACCACCGCGACGTTGGCAGCGGCCCCACG
>CAIRSA010000567.1 GCA_903881085.1 uncultured Acidobacteriia bacterium | reverse complement strand
GTGGCGGACCCGGAAGGCCTGGAGTGGTTGGCGGCCCTGGTGCCGGTGGCGCTGGATGAATCCCTGATGGCCGATCCGGCCCTGGCCCAGCGCTGGAGCGGCTGGCAGGTGCGCCGTCCGGCCAGCGAAGGCGACCCCCGCCCCCTGCTGGCGGCCCTCCAGGCGGGAACGCCAAACCTGTGCCTGAGCACTGCCCTGGAAACCGGCATCGGCCGCCGCCTTCTGGCCCACCTGGCGGCTCTCCAGGCCCAGGGTCCTACCCCCACGGCCCCCGGCCTGGCTCCGGGCTGGCGCCCCCAGGGGGAGTTGTTTGCTGCGAAACCTGAGAGGGTGTGGGGGGCGGTGGGGTGATGGGTTGGGGGGATTTGGGGGGTGGGGATCTAAGGGAGGGTGTGGATCTAAGGGAGGGTGTGGATGGGAAGGGTTGGGCAGGTGAGATTGGCGATCTGTAGGTTTTGGGGATGGAGGTGGATGGACGGAACCCATGGAACCAGGGAACACTCGCTGGGCGTTGATGGAGTGGGCCTTGCAATCTGCTGAAGGAACAAGTCGCGAGTCTGCTGCGAAGCGGATCCGCTTAGATCTAAGGGAGCAGAAAACGCCATTAGGTGACCAATGCAAAGATTTGCAGCTTTATCGCAGGTTTGGCTGCAAAATTTAACGTTGATAGACTTTAACCCCTAAGCAGAGGTCATTGGTGCGACGTATTAATTCCGTGCCAGCTCTGCTTTTCGGGACTGAATTCATTTGCTTCGCCCTATCGCTGCCCTTTGCTCGGTTTGCCATGGACGGTTTGATGCCTTATTGGACTTCAAATGGGATTTGGTGGCAGAGGCTGCCAAGGATGCAATTGTGGATTACCAAGTTATTGTCGGACTCGTCGAAATTGCCCAAGCTCTGTTCGCCGCAAAGTGCTTCATTGTTGGTATTTTCAATTCTCAGGAGTGGAATAATCTTGGGTTTAAGCATTCCCTGTAGATCGGGAATAAGGGTAGCTCCTTCAATGAAGTTCATGCGCTTTTGTCGGGAGTTTTCTTTGTCATGAAGAACATTGCGAGGCGATCAGCCATTCATCCTTTGCCGATGACCCTATGGGTGCTTTTGTTGCTTTCTGGCTTATTGGTTGCTTGCAAAGGTGGAATTATTTCTGAGTCTGATGGCCTTGGAAAAGGCTTTTCATCAGCTAGTAAGAAGGCAGTTAAAGCCGGCAGGAACTTTTTTTCCTGCGGGCAATTATCTACTTGCCCTCGTAATTACGCAATCGAGAATGGTCTTGTTGCGGCAAAGAAGAAGGCTTTCGCCGCCGGTTTGAGTTCAGTTCCTGTTGATCTTAATCAATTTACCCATCGCAAAATCAAAAAAATCTGCCTACAGACCTACGCGATGTGGGGGATTGGTTCCGAAGAACAGCAGCAGCAGGAATTTGAAAAAGATGCAGGCGAGAGTCTTGGGAAAGCTAGCGATTGGCATAAAGAGGCTGATTCGGATTTTCGTATAGTCATTTTCTTTAAGCGGGGAGATCCTGAATGGTTTTCAATTCCATTCAAGGAAAAAATGACTATAGGAAAAATCAAAACGATATGCACTATGTCATCTTTGCTTTTACTTTCTGAGCATAAATATCTAGCCACCCCTCTTTCCCCTTCGTATGTCGGGCGACCTGAGCTTCGCGCTCAATGGAATCTTCAGTGGAGTACTCCTAATTAATAATCACATATCCGCAGACCGTTCTCTTTGACATCTCTTCAAAATGACAACCCCACAATCCCAGTCTGAGATCTTTACGGATAACAATATCTTTAGTCGCATGACTAATCGCGAAGCCGATAGGCTAGCTCCAAGGCTTGGAGCATTGTCTCGTAACACTGATCCCGCATACGCAAAAGACCAATTTGCTGATTGTGAGCTTGATGCCTATCGTCATGCTCTATTCAGCGCTTGGGTGACAAAAAGGTTGTATGAAGGGCCCTCACGCAGCCCCTGGCCTAATTTCCCCGATTCGATTCCCGTAGATAGAATAATGAGGGAAAAGGCTTTGTCTGATGCAAAGCTTCTGGGTGATCTCAACGAAACAAGGTCTGATTATCGTAAAGATAAGAAATTGGAAGAGCATTGGATTCCTGCTCGAAACATGGACCTTTACAATAATGATGTCGGCAGGCGGGGGTACTTTGAATGGTTGGATGCAAGTCTTTCTGGGCAGACGAATGTATCTCTCGAGGAATGGATCTATCTTAAAGTCCAAAATGGCGAAACAATTAATAGCTTAGAGGCCTCCAAGCTGCGACAAATTGATCCTATCCTTATCCCCGGTCCATTTGAAGAGTTACTGGGTGGGCTTGCTCGTATCCCGATGGAGTTTTTGAGGCTTGGGCTGAATGCTTTGAAACATCCTAAAGATAAATTGCTTGACTATTACAAGTATTTGCTTGATTTCGATAAATTTATCAACCCTTTTAAAGATGCTTTTCGCAATGCCGAACTCTGGCAAAGACGCGACCCCATCATCCTCGATCTCGATGGCGATGGCGTCGAAACCCTCGCCCAAGCATCGGGACGCCACTTTGACCATGACGGCAATGGCTTCGCCGAGCAAAGCGGCTGGGTGGGAGCCGATGATGGCCTGCTGATTCGGGATCGCCAGCCAGGCGCTGAGATCACCTCCGGCTCCCAGTTGTTTGGC
>CAIRSA010000566.1 GCA_903881085.1 uncultured Acidobacteriia bacterium | reverse complement strand
TGCAGCACCGGAGCCATGGAAATGAACGTAATTGAAACCCCCGCCAGCGTGCCCAACAACGCCGCCCGCGGGGTAATCTTGCGGATAATCGGCGCCACAAACCCGCCCGCCATCAGCACAAAACTCTGCACAAACACCCACGTCAGCCCCGCCTCCCAACCCTTGATCGGATCTTTGGTAGTGAGCGCGATCGGCATCATTACAACAAACGGCATCCGAGTTTTGTGCCAAATTCATGGAGCACCTGTCGATGTTCGGAATGTATACGAATTACGCGCTCCGTGCGGCTAACACAATACTTCGGTTTGATCAACGTTGCATAGCCAAAGTCGGTGAGTAGGTCAGTGCTACCTCCTCAAGCCGCATTCTGATTACTGGAGATAACCTTTCCCAAGGCAATCCCGAGGACGGTGCCGATCGCGCCGCCTACCCACTCCATTTCGGACCAACGCCCCGCGTTCATGCTATGGCCGATGTAGATGCCGGCGAACATACCCAAGATTGCAAGGACGACAATCAAGGGGTTGCTCTTAACGCCCGCTGGTTGCTGCCCAGGGGCCGTCTGGGAAGGTCTCGCATCGGGGTGAACACCGGCGGGAGACGCATTGGGCAGCATTGGGGCATCCGAAATGTGCAACCTCTCCCCGCAGCCTTGACAGAAGTTGCTCGCCACTTTTAGCGCGTATCCACATTTAGCGCAGTATGCCCTCAGTTTCCCTCACTTCATTCTCGGGGACATGCGTGGCAGTCTACTCGACTGCACACGACTCACGGGCACAGTTACAATCTTGACGGTTGCTGGACCAAAGTGTACTCTCATTCCAGCAGCAATCATAGTTTAGTCCCCTCTTTGGACAAGCGTCAAGCTGAGTTATTGCCGCTGTAGCGCCAGAGGCCGACGAAAGCTGGGCAAGATACCAGGCAGTCCGATAAAGATATCGACAAGTAAAGTTAGTTGGCGCTGCTGCAAGCATAGAGGATGCGATGAAGCAAAGGAGTCCTAAGATCACCACAGACCGCACTATTACAATGGGCAGCGGAGACATATTCATCGACCTCGACTTCTCCCCTACCGACTCGCGAATCTTAAAGCTCCGCGCTCAAATGATTACCACCCTCACCAAATTCATTGCGAAAGAAGGTTTGACCTAGGCCCGCGCGGCCAACCGTTTGAACGTAATCCGGTCCCGCATCTCAGATCCCACCCCTGGCAAAATCAGCCGCTTCTCCCTCAATACGCTGGTCAAAAAGCTAACCGAGGCCGGACTCCAAATAGACCTGCGCCTTAAGCTGTCAACACGCAATGCCGTCTGGAGATCCTCCCAAGTCGTCCCTCCAAATGCCATTACCGTGGAAAGCTGTGACGAATGAGCGATGGCAAATGGTATGCCTGATTCGTCAGCTCCCCAGGTTGGGTGACAGCCCACAGCGTAATGATCGCCTCTGCGGCAAGCCTGATGTGTGTTCCCTGCGCTACAACTAGGAGGCCCGGACTCCATTTCCCCTCCGCCAGATGATTGCGAAAGTGGTTGAGCATGGTGCGGCGATCATGCGTAACCAGGACCCTGCCACCCGCCATCGCCAGATCAAGAACCTCGGGGTCGCTCAGGCCGTCAAGTCTGCCTTCTTTTGCCGTAGCAAAGTCTATGCTCGGTTCAAGTTGGCGAACCGCTTTCACGATGGCAGATTTGAGGTCGTTGTCTGCCTGGAATAGCAGCATCAAGCGAGAGACTCACCCAGCTTTGTTGGCGATGCGGTAGCCTTCGCCTTTTGGATACGCTCCCACAGAGATGGGTTCGCCTCAGACATTGGGATCCCGCAACGTTCGAACTCGCGTTCCGTATCTTTCAGATAGTTGTCGATCTCCGCCTGATGATCCAGGTAATAGGCGATTGCCCCGTAGATCTGCGAGCGTTTCATCGAGGGAAAGTCTTCCTGAATCACTTCGGGCGACTGACCGTCGTTGAAGGAGTAAACAACCGAGTCCAATGAAACCCGCGTTCCCGCAACATAATAACCGCCATTGCGCTGTTCAATATATTCGCTATGCATTACGCCCCTCTTCCCTCAGTATACTTCAGCACTCAGCCCGTTCCGCCACTATTAGCTCGAAGCCGCAGCCGCCGCCATCTCCCCGCCATTCCCTTCCGCCTCATCCTCCACCACCGGTGCCAGCGCCGCGAACTTCGCCGCCGCCCC